>DPZM01000250.1 GCA_003535955.1 Lachnospiraceae bacterium
ACAGATAAGGAAGACAGGGGATGCGTGGTCGCGGAATCATCCGGTAATCCTGCCGGTGAAGCAGGCGGGGAGTTGCGCGGAAGGATCATCGGCTGCGTGGTGTACCGCAACATTGTCGGGGATGTGGATATAACAAACGTCCAGGTTGATACAGCCTTCAGGCGACAGGGCATCGCAAGGGGACTTATGATGAAGGCCATGGAATACGCCCGTGAAGCAGGAGGTGAGCGGTTCACCCTTGAGGTACGAGCCTCAAACACCCCGGCGATCACGCTGTATGAATCCCTGGGGTTTGTGTCTGCGGGAATACGTCCCGGGTTTTATGAGAATCCGCGGGAGGATGCGGTGATCATGTGGAAGTGACAGGATTGAAATTAATTATACTTCGGTTTGAGATGAGCTGAGCGGAATATATTTTTGCATTTCGGACAAAATCGTATGACGCGAAGCGTATATATAAAGGATAAGTTATGCTCGATGTATGTTTACTTGGCACGGGAGGCATGATGCCCCTGCCATATCGTTGGCTGACCGCGCTCATGATGCGGTACAACGGCAGTTCAATATTGATAGATTGCGGTGAGGGAACCCAGATAGCCATGAAGGAAGCCGGATTCTCCCCCAACCCGATCGATGTGATGTGCTTCACCCATTATCATGCCGATCATATAAGCGGTCTTCCGGGAATGCTCCTGTCCATGGGCAATTCCGACAGGACGGACCCCCTGTTAATGATAGGGCCGAAGGGCTTGACCAGGGTGGTCAACTCCCTCAGGGTGATAGCACCGGAGCTTCCCTTTGAGATAAACTTCAGGGAACTGTCGGAACAGGAAGAAGAGATACAGATGGAGGGCTACAGGCTTAAGGCCTTCCGCGCCAACCATAATGTGACCTGCTACGGCTACAGTATTTACATAGACCGGGTTGGTAAATTCTCGGTAGATGCAGCCAGGGCGGCCGACATACCCCTTAAGTTCTGGAATCCCCTCCAGAAGGGCGAGACCATTAAGTACGAGGACAGGACCTTCACACCGGATATGGTGCTCGGGCCCGACAGGAAGGGCATTAAGCTTACCTACTGCACGGACTCAAGGCCCACAGACCTTATAGTTTCGAATGCGAAGGACTCGGATCTCTTCATATGCGAAGGGATGTACGGGGAGCCGGATATGGACGATAAGGCCAGGGATCATAAGCACATGACTTTTTATGAGGCCGCGAGGATGGCCAGGCAGGCGGAGGTTAAGGAGCTGTGGCTCACACATTACAGTCCGTCACTGTCATACCCGAAGAACTACGAGGGAACTGTAAGGAAGATATTTGAGAACACGCATGTGGCCAAGGATGGGAGAAGCGTGACTTTGAAGTTTACGGAAGAGTAAAATAACAGATAAGGGGTCCCGGGAACGAGGAAGCCGGGGCAATAAACTCAGGGATGAGGAGATCAGGGAAGAGAATGGCGAGAAGAAGAAATGACTCGGCCAAAAGAATAGTGATCATGTTTATTCTGGCAGCGATAGTTGTCGGAGGCTTTGCAATGATCGCGTTGCGCAACAAGCCCAGCGAAGCCACGCCCGAGATGCTGAACGCAGTGGAGGAAGTCCTGGCGAGGAACCTGGATGACAACTACCCGGGAACGCCCAAGGAGGTTCTTAAGTACTACAGTGAGATCACCCGCTGTTTCTACTCGGAGCCTTATACTCCCGAGCAGCTCGATCAGATGGCGGCAAAATCACGCGATCTCCTGGATGATGAACTCAGGGCTCAGCAGGATGATGAGCGGTATCTTAACGACCTTAAGACCTCTATAGATATCTTCAAGAGCAATGACAGGAACATTTCCAGCTACTCGGTTTCATCCGCTGCCGATATTGACTACTACAGGTATGAGAACGCCGATTGGGCCAAGGCCATGTGCGTATTTACGATAAGGGAAGGGACCAGGATGGTCGCAACCCAGGAGGAATTCCTTCTTCGCAAGGATCCGCAGGGCCACTGGAAGATATTCGGCTGGCGGATATATGACAAGGACAGGGATAAAGAAGAATAAAACAGTAAATCAGTAAATCAGAGAGCATAGCATTTTATGAATAAGGATATACACATACTGGCAATAGAGAGCTCCTGCGATGAGACGGCCGCATCGGTCGTACGTAACGGGCGGGAGGTTTTATCAAATATCATATCATCACAGATAGACATACATACCCTTTATGGGGGAGTGGTTCCCGAGATAGCATCCAGAAAACACACCGAGAGGATAAATCAGGTAATATCGCAGGCGCTGACGGAAGCGGATATGAAGCTTACCGATATGGATGCCATTGCGGTGACCTACGGGCCGGGCCTTGTGGGTGCCCTTCTGGTGGGAGTGGCCGAGGCCAAGGCGATCAGCTTCGCAACAGGTATTCCCCTTATAGGTGTCCACCATATCGAGGGCCATATATGTGCAAATTATATAGAAAATAAGAGCTTAGAGCCCCCCTTCATCTCCCTGGTCGTATCAGGCGGACATACCCATCTTGTCAGGGTGGCTGATTACGGGGTTTATAAGATACTGGGCCGTACCAGGGATGATGCCGCAGGCGAGGCATTTGACAAGGTGGCAAGGGCGATAGGACTTGGTTACCCGGGCGGGCCCAAGATAGATAAGGTGGCAAAGGATGGGAATCCCGAGGCGATTGATTTTCCAAGGGCTAAAGTAAGAGACGGTGAGTACGACTTTTCCTTCAGCGGGCTTAAGTCAGCAGTCCTCAATTACCTTAATTCCGAGAAGATGGCCGGGCGCAATATAAGCGTTCCGGATGTTGCGGCATCCTTCCAGAAGGCCGTGACCGACGTGCTGACGGAGCATTCGATAAATGCCCTTAAGGCGGGCGGCTATAAGAAGTTCGCCCTTGCGGGAGGGGTTGCGTCCAATTCGGCCCTCAGGGCATCGATGAAGGAAGCCTGCGAGCGGGAAGGGATTGAGCTTTACTGCCCTTCACCCATTTTCTGCACGGACAATGCGGCAATGATCGGGGTTGCCGGGTATTACGAGTATATTAAGGGTAACTTCGCTGATTTAAGCCTGAATGCGATTCCGAATCTTAAGCTGGGTCAGAGATAACACGGGTGCCAAGGGGACGGTTCTTTTTGGCAAGTTTTTTACCACAGGTACCACAGGGACGGTTCTTTTGGCACGTTTTTTACATCCGGAGGAATACAAATATGAAATGTACAGCTATAGTGTTGTCGGCCGGGAAGGGTAAGAGAATGGGTACGGACAGGGCCAAGCAGTATCTTGATCTGCATGGCAGGCCTGTCCTTTATTATTGCCTGAAGGCCTTCCAGGACTCGTTTATTGATGAGATCATAATCGTGGCTTCCGGGGAAGACCATGACTATATAAGAGAAGAGATAGTGGAAAAGTACGGCCTGACCAAGGTTGTGGGGATCGTTGAAGGCGGGGCCGAGAGGTATGATTCTGTATTATGCGGCCTTAGGGCAGCGGGCGGTGACGGACTGTGCCACGGGGACGGTTCTTATGGCACATATGAAGATATCCTGACGGATTTCTCTGATGCCGCAATACCCGCAGGGATAAGCGGCTATGTCTTCATCCATGACGGAGCCAGGCCCTTTATAGACAATGAGATACTTAACAGGGCTTATGAGACGGTTAAGAAATACGGAACTGCGATCGTGGCCGTACCATCCAAGGATACGGTGAAGATCGTAGACAGTGAAGGTATCACAGTGGATACACCGGACAGAAGGGCCGTGTGGCTCATGCAGACCCCGCAGGTGTTTGCATATGAGCCGATTCTTGAAGCCTATGAGAAGATGGACGAGTATAAAAAATCAGAGTCAGCAGGGCCTCATGATAAAGATAAGTCAGGCGTCATGATAACAGACGATGCCATGGTCATGGAGCATTTCGGCAGCCTGCCGGTGCATGTATCCGAAGGCTCGTATCGCAATATAAAGATCACAACCCCCGAGGATATGCTCATAGCAGAAGCATTTGTTTCGAAGTAGAAGCTGAAGGAGTGTTCCGATCCTAAAAGACCGGGGGACTTTTGCACAGTACGGATTAAAGTGCAGACAGCTGTTACTGTAAGGTGACTGATGAAGACAAAAGAACCGTCCCCGTGTCCCCTTGGCTTATTGAAAACAATATAGGATTGTCATATAATATGTGAATATTATTTTATAAAATCAGAAAGAGAGGTTATGTAGCATGAAAAAAGGATTCAAGCAGAGGCTTTCGGTTTTGCTTGCGGCAGCAATGGTATTTACCATGAACACGCCTGTTTTCGCAAGCGAGACGGACCTGCTTGCAACTGACGATGTGCTTATTTTGGGAAACGGTGATGATTTTTTTGCCGATGGGCAGGAAGACACAGGCCTTCTTATCGGGAATGAGACTGAGGAAGTTGCAGATGTTACATCAGATGAAGCTGCAGACGATGAGATCATCGCTGGCGATGGTATTACACCTGTATCCGAAGTTATTTCGGGAATATTTGGTAATGACTGCAATTGGGATATAAAGGTATTGAGTACCAATACTACGGCCACTACGGCTGACTACGTTTATGAGAGTTCGACAAACACAATAACAATAAAGGATAATCCCGGTAATACCAAAGGGCTTATCATAAGTCCCAGGACAGCCGCAATAACTGCAAGTACCTGCCTTGCATTTGAAGCCGGTTCAAGTGTACCGGTAACGGTTTCTGCGGGAAGTCTTTTTTCAGGTGTGGCTACACTTAGCATTAATGCAAGCGGTTCACCCGAAAAAATCGTATGTGCCGGTGAGGGAACAGTTGCTCTTGAAGAATCAAGTGAAGAATACAAATATTTTGCACCCGGAAGCAAAATGACTACGGGAACTTATCTTATTGCAAAAGAGAAGGCGCTTAAGGGATCGGAAGCCACGGTACCGGAAAAGGGATATCCCGGTCAGATAAGTGTAACGGTTACGGAGGTTCCCGGTGTAAGTGTTCTCGGAACGGCAATTCTCGTCGGTGACGATAGTAACCGGATCGTTGAGGAAGGTGATGATCTGTATGCAGTCGGAGAGGGAAAATCCGCAATTGTTTTTGGTAGGGGAAACAAGGCCCGCGCCATAAGGACATTGACATTTAAAAACCTTAAACTTAATAATTCCGAAAAAATCGCTACTGTATCCGATTCCGATATTACAAGTGATTCGATAAGCGGTAAGATCGACAATGCTGTTGCCGGTCAGTTCTATGAGGTTGCCGGATTCGAATCGGAATACAAAACGCAGATGCTCGCCGGACCGGTTGAAGCCAATAACAATGGAACCTACACTTTGGGAGGATTGTCTGATAATTCTACTTATTATCTTGCCTTAAGGCAGGTTTCCGGAAATAAATTACTGAACGGTATTTCTGATGACGGAATTCTCTATATTCATTCAGACTGGTCTGATACCAGGCAGGTGAAAACCCTGAAAAGCGATTATGAGATCGTTAATGCAGAGGGCAGCGACCTTGCCATTGAAGGAACGGGAACAAACAAGACAGCAAACATTTACAAGGTAGTGATAAACGGTAAAGAGAAATACAGCCAGACAGCTGCCCTTGCACTTAAGAAGGGAAACGAGATCATAAGCGGTAATGTCGTATGGGCATCATCGAAGCCTACGGCAGTGCTTGTAAACCCTGCAACCGGTGCCGTTTCAATACCTGATACGGCTAAGGACGGCGACACGGCAGTTATCTCGGCCACAAAAGACCTTAAGTCAGCCCAAGTCACCATAACCGTTAGGGAAGAAGGCGGAAGTTTAAGCGTAAATGATCTTTCGGGCAATTCTATAAGCAGTATGGAAATGCCGGTCGAGAGTAATATGCAGTTTGAGATCGCATATCCGGAAACCATGGGTTCAAAGATTACCTTATCGGAAGCCGTGATAGCCGATAAAGATGTTGTTAAAGGAGTAACAGCGGGAAAGAGAGGATCAACATCAACCGTATACACTGTAACGGCCGGAACTGTGAAAGGCAGCTCAAAGATAACAATACCTGCTGTCTATGAGGCATCCAACGGAGTTGTATGTACAGAAGAGCTGACGATCACGGTTACCACAAAAGAAAAGATGCTTGAGTTTGGTAATGGCGTGAAAAAAGGTAAAGACGGTAAGTACTTTATTTATTACAATACTGAAGGTGCTGCTGTATTAAAGCCCTACGAAGGAGCTAAATTCTGGTCAAACAACAAAAAGACAGCGACCATAAGCGCTAACAGCGGAGTGATCAATCCAATACAGGCCGGTGTGGTACAGTTTTATACAACATCCGGAAATAAAGCGGAATATGAGAGATGGTCGGAACCTCTTTATATAGTCGATGACAGGCCGGAAATGGAGCTCTCATCCAGGTATGCAGTGTATGGTAAGACTTTTGAAGTTACAGCCCTGTTCCCCGGGAAGTTCTATAAGACGACCAACATTGTGCTTAAGAGTGCTACCGGCAATGCAATACAGCCGATCGCATATAAAGACGGGGTATTAAGCCTTAAAGCATTGCAACAGACCGGACTCTCTGATAATAAGGTTGAACTTACCTTTGAAGTGACATGTGAAGGCGACATCACTGGAGAAACAAAGACGGTACAGGCTAAGACCACGATATATCTCACCAAGGCAGACGGACATGACGGTGAGGCAACTCCGGCTACCGAAGCAGGTGTTGTTGACATCTCAGCCGATAAATTCAAGGCTTATCAGGTAGAACCCACCTTTGACCTTTGGGACAACAGGGCATATACAACGGTTTATTTCACCGGTGGCTCAGTCGATCCCGATGAAGTGACCGGTGATAGCGAGTTCTTTAATTATGAAACAATCTCAGGCAACGGTTATACCAAGGTCAGGATAACCCTTAAGAATGAGTATAAGCAGATATCCAAGGTTAAGGATATCGCCAAGAAAAAATGTAATATCATATTTACGCTGAAAAACGGTAAGTTCGAGAATAAGTCTGCGAAAATCACCTTAAAGGTAAATGCCTCTCTTCCAAAGCCGGTGCTGACCTCTACGTCGGGAACCATATTTGCCGATGGTGCGGGCAATTTCAACGCAACCTTCAAGACAGGCGATAAGAACGGAACTCTGGACTCTTATGATATCGATGCTATCTACGTTGAAAACAGTGATTCAAACATAGCAGTAAAGGATACTGATGTTTCAACCGAGAGTTCGGATTGGAAGATCAGCATCAAAAACGGAAAAGAGTATAAGAAGGGTGGACTACGTATTACAAGTAATAACTGGGTGGACGGTGCGTATGTGTTTGTAAAATTCAAAATACAACTTGCCGGGTCGAAAAAGTATCCCGCTATAAAACTGGGCAAAAATTCGGCTACAATAGGAAACGAAATCGGCCAGTACTACCGGACGACACTTACCCTGGATTCTATGGTCCTTGAAAGAGAAGACTTTTCTGTTAGC
>DPZM01000257.1 GCA_003535955.1 Lachnospiraceae bacterium
ACGGTATGCGGGATTAAGCTTCCCGAAGGCCTTAAGGAATCGGATAAGCTTCCTGAGCCCATATATACACCTTCCACCAAGGCTGAGATCGGTGATCATGATGAGAACATAAGCTATGAGCAGTCGGTTAAATACCTTGAAGACAGGTTCCCGGGAAAGGGAGAGGAGTATGCATCCAAGCTTCGTGACTATACGATCGCCCTCTATAAGAAATGTGCCGATTACGCCCTTACAAAGGGGATCATCATAGCGGATACCAAGTTCGAGTTCGGCCTTGATGAGGATGGTAATATCGTTATAGGCGATGAGATGCTGACACCTGACAGCTCACGCTTCTGGCCGGCCGAAGGATATGAAGCCGGACATTCACAGCCTTCGTTCGACAAGCAGTTCGCAAGGGACTGGCTTAAGGCGAATGAGGGACATAACTGGACCCTTCCGCAGGATATCGTTGATAAGACAATTGATAAGTATCTGCAGGGTTATGAGCTTCTGACAGGGAAGAAACTTGAAATTTAGAATATATCATATTGCAGAAAGGAGATCAGTACATGGCAAAAGATGACTTTTCAAGTGAACAGTATTTATCGGACTTAAATGCATACTGGCGTGCGGCCAACTATATTGCGGCAACCCAGTTATACCTTCTTGATAATCCCATGTTAAGGGAGCCCCTTACAAGGGATCAGATCAAGAAGAAGATAGTAGGCCACTGGGGGACGGTTCCCGGGCAGAACTTCGTTTATGCTCACATGAACCGTGCGATCAACAAGTATGACCTCGATATGATCCTTATTTCGGGTCCCGGCCACGGCGGTAACTTCTTTGTTGCCAACTCTTATCTTGAGGGTACCTACTCTGAGGTTTATCCCAACATCTCAAGGGACCTTGAAGGCCTTAAGAAATTAAACAAGCAGTTCTCGTTCCCGGGCGGAATCTCAAGCCACGTTGCTCCCGAGACTCCCGGTTCCATAAACGAGGGTGGTGAGCTTGGTTACTCAATAGCCCACGCATTCGGTGCCGTATTTGATAATCCTGACCTTATCGCCACGGTTATAGTAGGTGATGGTGAGGCTGAGACAGGCCCTCTTGCAACTGCATGGCATTCGAACAAGTTCTTAAATGCGGCTAACGATGGTGCTGTACTTCCCATACTCCACCTTAATGAGTATAAGATAAGCAATCCTACAGTATTATCACATATAACCCATGAAGAAGTGGCAAGCCTCTTCCATGGTTACGGCTGGAAGCCCATCTTCGTAGAGGGTGATGATCCCATGGAGATGCATAAGCTTATGGCTGAAGCTGTTGATACATGTATCGAGAGGATCAAGGAGATCCAGAAGGAAGCAAGGGAGAAGGGCAATACAGAACGTCCCTTCTGGCCCATGATAGTTCTTCGTACCCCCAAGGGCTGGACAGGTCCCAAGGTAGTGGACGGGCTCAGGGTGGAAGGATCCTTCCGTGCCCATCAGGTTCCCATTACAATGGAGAAGCCCGAGCATCTGGACCTTCTTAAGGAATGGCTGCTTTCCTATAAACCCGATGAGCTCTTCGATGAGCAGGGTCAGCTCCTTGAAAAATACCGTTACATAGCACCCAAGGGAGACAGAAGGATATCAGCCAATCCCCATGCCAACGGAGGTAAGCTCCTTCGTGATCTTCGTCTTCCCGATTTCAGGGACTATGCTGTTGACGTACCTGCTCCCGGCGCTGTGGAGAAGCAGGATATGATCGAGCTTGGCGGATTTGTCCGCGATATCTTCAAGCTCAATAAAGAGTCTAAGAACTTCCGCATATTCGGTCCCGATGAGACAATGAGCAACCGTCTCTACAAGGTATTCGAGGAGACCAAGCGTGACTGGAACGCCCAGTACCATGAGGCGGATGAGGACCTTGCGACAGACGGCCGCATCATGGATTCATACCTTTCCGAGCATATGTGTGAGGGATGGCTGGAAGGATATCTGCTTACCGGACGTCATGGCTTCTTCGCTTCATACGAAGCCTTCATCCGTGTTGTTGATTCCATGTGTGCCCAGCATGCCAAGTGGCTCAAGGTATGTAACGACCTTTACTGGAGAGAGGAGATAGCATCCTTAAACCTTATCCTTACATCAAACGTATGGCAGCAGGATCATAACGGTTTCACCCATCAGGATCCCGGCTTCCTTGACCATATTGCCAACAAGAAGGCAGACGTTGTACGTATGTACCTTCCGCCCGATGCCAACTGCCTACTGTCATGCTTCGATCACTGCATAAGGAGTAAGAACTACGTTAACGTTATAATAGCAAGTAAGCATCCCAGCCATCAGTGGCTTACAATGGAGCAGGCAGTTAAGCATTGTACCCAGGGTATAGGTATCTGGGACTGGGCAAGCAATGATGCCGGACAGGAACCAGATGTAGTGCTTGCATGCTGCGGTGATACGCCCACCAAGGAAGCCCTTGCGGCTGTTACCATTCTCCGTGAGTATCTTCCCGAGGTTAAGGTACGCTTCGTAAACATCGTAGACCTTATGAAGCTTATAGACCACACCAAGCATCCTCACGGTCTTACCGATATCGAATATGACTCGCTCTTTACCAAGGATAAGCCGATAATTTTTGCCTTCCACGGTTATCCCAAGCTCATCCACGAGCTTACATATACAAGGTACAACCGTAACTTAAGTGTTCACGGATATCTTGAGGAGGGTACCATTACGACTCCGTTCGATATGAGGGTCCAGAATGAGATCGACAGGTTCCACCTTGTAATGGATATAGTCAATCATCTGCCTCAGCTTGGTAACCGTGGCGCATATCTTCTCCAGAAGATGCGCGACACCCTGGTTGAGCATGACCAGTATATAGCTGAGTACGGTCTTGATCTTCCTCAGGTACGTGAGTGGAAGTGGGAAGCATAATTTAATGATCAAAAAGCCGATGCAGATCCTGCATCGGCTTTTTGTCAAAAATCGATACTTCTTAAACAGAAAAATAAGAAGAGAACAGAGACGGTCTGTTATAAGATATAAAAGACACTACCGGATCAGGTTTATAAGGAGGATATGAGATGTTTGGTTTTAAGTATTTTACACCTACCAAGGTAATTTTCGGTAAAGATACCGAGAACAGGGTGGCTGAGCTTATAAAGGAATTTGGAGGGACTAAGATACTGATCCACTATGGCAGCGGAAGTGTTGTACGCTCCGGACTTTTGAAGCGGGTTACGGACACTCTTGACACGGCAGGGATAAGTTACGTAACGCTTGGAGGCGCGGTTCCCAATCCTCATCTGTCACTTGTGTACGAGGGTATTGAACTGTGTAAAAAAGAAAAGGTTGATTTCCTTCTTGCAGTAGGTGGGGGAAGCGCCATTGATTCTGCCAAGGCCATAGGCTACGGTCTTGCCAATGAAGGAGATGTGTGGGATTTTTATGATTATAAGAGAACGGCTGATGGAAGCATTCCACTTGGAGTTATCTTAACGATCGCCGCAACCGGCAGCGAGATGAGTGATTCTTCAGTTATAACCAAAGAGGAGGGCCTTATTAAACGCGGCTACAACAGTGACTTGGGCCGTCCTAAATTCGCCATTTTAAATCCTGAGCTCACGATGACCCTTCCCGATTACCAGACTGCATGCGGCTGCGCTGACATAATGATGCATACCATGGAAAGATACTTCACAAATGGCGGAAATATGGAGATAACGGATGCACTAGCCGAAGGACTGCTTCGCACGGTGAAGAGGAATGCCATTATCCTTCGTGACGATCCCGGTAATTACGATGCAAGGGCTGAGGTCATGTGGGCCGGAAGCCTGTCCCATAACGGTCTTACAGGATGCGGGAATGACGGCGGAGACTGGATGACACATAAGCTTGAACACGAGCTCGGCGGCCTGTATGATGTGGCGCACGGGGCAGGTCTTGCAGCTATCTGGGGCAGCTGGGCCCGCTATGTTTACAAGGATTGTCTCTCCAGATTTAAAAAGTTCGCTTTAAATGTTATGGAAGTTGAAAACTACGGTAATGACGAAGAGATCGCCATAAGCGGTATTGAGGCAATGGAGGATTTCTACAGGAGCATAGGAATGCCCACGAACTTACGTGAGCTGGGTGTTGAACCTACGGAAGAAGAACTTAAGACCATGGCTAAAAAGTGTGCCATAGGTGTGAGCGGTGCCAAGGGCTCGGCCAAGCTGCTCGATGAAGAGGCAATGCTTGCCATCTACCGGGCCAGCATGTAACATCAGCTTTCAATGAATGAATAAAGAAAGAACCCGGTAAACCTTAAGTTCACCGGGTTTTTACAGCTCGTAGCGGAATCGAACCGCTGTTTCCGCCGTGAGAGGGCGGCGTCTTAACC
>DPZM01000211.1 GCA_003535955.1 Lachnospiraceae bacterium
CCTTCGGCAAGTGCCAGCGGGTAATCAGCATCCATCTTCTTTCCTCCTTGAATAATTACACGTTCTTAAAGTGAATCACAAAACCGCTATCTCCTATACCAATCTCATCGCCATTCCTTAATCTGTTGGCTGCATATATCCTCATGCCTCCTACAAAGGTTCCGCCCTGTGAATTAAGATCCTCGATAAACAGATGTCCCTCCGAAACGCTGATCCTTGCATGTCTTGCGGAAACATCATTGCCTTCTATTGCTATCTCGCACTGGGCTTCATCACTTCCTATGATGATATCCCTGTGCATGTAGAAGGTTCCCTTTCCTCTTTTAAGACTTCCCTCGACCATCGTTATATCAAGCTCCACATCTCCGGCGGCCGGCTTCTTTATCGCCTCGCGCCTTATGACTTCATCACCCGGAGGATTTGTCCTTAGATCCTTGGGAGCATATGTACTTCTTTTTCTCCGTCGTATGTGACGGACCAGGAGAAGCAATAAGAGCAGCGCAATTACCACTCCGGACGATAAGAGGATCAGATATTCGTTATCATCCCACCATTTTGTATCTTTGACCGGCTCTTCTTTCTTAACGATATCCGGCTCTTTAGTATTCACACTGACGGTTGCAGGTATCTTTATCTCTTCTTCTTTTTCTTCAGGTTGCTCCGTCAGCTCATTTACGGACAGTCCGCTCCCTTCTTTATCGGAAGCCTCAGCACTTTCCTCTACCGGATCATCAGGATTTTCCTCAGGCCCGTCGCTGCCCTCGCTCCCTTCTCCTTTCGGTGTCTGCTTATCCGGATCCTCTTCAGAAGCTTCCGGCTCCTTCTTATCTTTACCGTTCTTACCTTCATCAGGCCTTGACGGCTTTTTTAGTCCGGGTTTCATAATGCCTTCCCCGGGAACCTCGTTTGCATCTTCATCATCCGCAGAAGAATTTTCGTTTTCTTTATTCTCCGAGTCCTCTACAATACTCCCGGATATTTCAGACGGTTTCTTTAAACCCGGTTTTTCAAGGGCTGTAAGATCACCGAAAGCCCATACCGGATATGCGGTTAATAAAATCGCAAGGATTAATGACAGTGTCAGTTTCTTCAAATCAGATCTCCCTGTATTATCAGACCTGTCCGGCCATAACGGTTATAAGCGACAGGTTATCGTTTGTCCCATCCACTCTGTCAATCACACGCAGCAGTAGCTTCTCTCCCCAATCCTTCGCATCCTCTGCCTTAAGATAATCAACCAGGACTTCTTCATCATGCAGGTATTCCCACACACCGTCGCTGCAAAGCAAAAACGCATCATTCACAGAAAGCCTGACCGGTTCAGGGCATATGCTTGCCTCATTTCTGTCAGGGCTTCCAAGACTCCTTAAAAGTGTCGCCTGATCCTCGTCTGTATTTATCTGAAATCTGCTTATCTCACCTGCAGCGTATTTCTTGTAAGCTACCGAATGGTCGGGAGTTATGTATTCTATCCTTCTGTCATGAATAAAATACAACCTCGAATCACCCACATGAGCCCAACAGGCCAAATCATTATCCACACAAAGAACAACCGCCGTGCTTTTCATGATACTCTTCATATCCTGCTGGAGTTTAAGGATATATGAATTTGCCGAAGCAAGTGCATCCTTAAGCCAGATCCGCCTATCATCCGTATGCAGGCTCTCATGTTCCCCAAGCAGGGTCTCAACCACACATTTCGATGCAAGCTCCCCGTCCTTATGTCCTCCAAGACCGTCAGCTACAACAAATATACCCTTATCAAAACGTAAGGCTGTCCCTATGGAATCCTCATTTACGCTGCGTCCTCCCGGATCGGTAAAACTGTAATGATCAAGTATCATAAGATTACCCCAGTTCAACCCTTAATTCATTTGTCTTCTCACCAAGATAGAATGAATCACCGGCCTTAAGCCTGTAAATCTGTCCGGGCTGGATCTTCTGTCCGTTTGTCAGGAATGTTCCGTATGATGATTTAAGATCCGTCAGCATAAAATCACCTGTAGCTTCATCATAGGCCAGTGTACAATGCCTTCCGCTCACGCCGGGAGTTCCCTCCTTATATCTTATGTTGGCCGAAGCATCCCTTCCAATAAGGATCTGTCTGCCCTTTAAGGATACTCTCTCCCCACCGTGCTGAACAGATAAGGATCTCACCAGAGGAGTGGCTGCGTTTTTCTTCTGTGCCTGTGTATTCTGCGGCAGGGGCTGTGGTGGTGCCTGTTGAACAACGACCGGCTGCTGCTTTGATTTTCCACTCTTTGATACAACAATTATTACCACAACAACAGCTATGACAACCACTGCAGCTATGGCTATTATTGCCCAGAGGGGTATGGGAAGCGAGCTTGCAGGTGTTGGCACGGGTGTCGGCATGGGTTCTGCAGGTTCGGTTCCGGCATCTCCACCTGCAGTTACCTGCGTTGCTGTATCGGAACTGCCTCCTTCTCCCGCTACCATATACTTGATGTTGTTGGAATCCATCAGGCTCATAATGTCCCTGGCATCAACCGAATAGTAAACCTTGTCACCCGTATCATTTAAATATGCGGTATTCATTCCTATAACATAACCGTCTTCTGTCACCATAGGACCTCCCGAGTGTCCGGGAGAAAATGCGGCATTACTCTGTATCATACGTGTGCCTATACCTGTCTGCGTGACAAGTCGGCTTATAACGCCATCCACTATTGTGGCATCTTCTATCCCCCAGGATTTCACCGGATCGGCATAGCTGTTTTCCGCTATTCCGGGATAACCTACGCAATAAACATGACTTGTTACAAGACTGTCATCGGGCGCAAGGAATTCAACCGCTTTTCTCTCCTTAACCGGGCTGTTTGTCCTAAGGAAAGCAATATCTCTTTTTTCGTCATAGGCGGAATTTGTAATGGGATAAGCCTCTATATACTCATTCTTGTTTAAGTATACCCGCATTGTAACGCGCTCCTTAACCCTGTATCTTACTCCGTCCATTGTTATGGTATCATCTATCCAATCACCCTTGCCGTATTCCAGATAAAACCTGGCTACATGATAATTGGTGACCAGATTCTCCGGATCGTCTTTTTTGTCACCCACGAAAAAGCAGGTTCCGGATCCCAGTGACATTGTACCCAATGATTCCATCGTCGAAGGATCCGCATATTCAAGAAATATCGCGATGGGTGCGACACAGTTCCTGATCTCGGAAGCGCCTGACGCCTTTGCCCTGACAGGCGCCATGGTAACCATCATTGCGACCAGTAATACAAAGCTCAATACAGATGTGATTTTCCTTTTCATCCCGATTCCTCCAAATTTTAATATCCGCATTTTATTATCAATGCCGTATAATTATCCTGATGTTCTCTGTCTTTCTGTTTTATAAGCCCGTCGATTGCCAGTGCCGCATTATCGGGCGGCTTATTTGACAAGCAGGTGATCACTTCATCCTCCGTCAACACGCCTCCCACTCCGTCTGAACACAGGACCAATATATCCCCGTCCGCAAGCGGTATCGGCATCCTGGTTCCATCTATCTCATCCATTCCGGTCATACCTATGAACTGGGTCAACGCCGATGCTTCGAAGTTCTCCCGTCCCTCAGCCGGATCCATATCACCTGCCCGGATGGTTTCAAGATATATCTCATTCTTCCTGTTATGTTCATGGTTAAGCCTTATAAGCTCACCCCTTCTGAGGAGCCAAATGAAGCTGTCACCGACGCTTACAAAACTTAGCTCCTCGTCATAAATGACTGCCGCGATCAGGGTACATCCCCCGCTTCCGCCTATCGCATCATTTACCCTGTCACTTGCATGCCCGGCCATATCGGTAAGCTGCGAGCTTATATCACCGCCTGTATCCATACTTGAAAAATCATCAAGAACAGTCCTTACGGCAATCTCACCCGATTGCCTTCCGCCATCCATGCCGCCCATCCCGTCTGCTACGACAGCCAATAAGCCCCTCTCTCTTATCATGGTTACGTCAAGGGCGTTGGCAAAAGCGAAGGAATCCTCCTGATAATCCCGTTTCCCCTGACCCTGCAGGTTGGCCAAACGGTAGCTTAGTAATCGCTTCATCTTATTCCTGTCCTTCCCCTGTAATATTATTTCCACATAAACCTGTCAGAGCAGAAAGGCACAAACATGAACTTACTCTCGCCGAACTCGATAACATCATATGCGGACAATATCGTCGGAACATACACAGGCTCATTGTTAAGATAAATATTGTTGATGCTCTCCTTAGCGATCAGGGTAAAGGCATTATGACGCTCATCATAGGCGATACGGGCGTGATTTTCCCTTGATATTGTGCTGTCGCCCTCGATCACCACATCATTCTCATGCCCCCGTCCTATGGAATTCTGCCTGGCATAAAGGCTGTAGCTCTTACCCTTGTTCCTACCTTCAATGCAGACTATCCATCCGGTAACCGGCTGTATCCCCATTTTTTTCTCGCTCACGGCTTCCGTTCTTCCGCTGCGGTCTTCCTTCCCTTTATAAGCTGAGGGGGCAACCGTTCTTCCATCATCACCCGATCCTCCCACCGAGCCGCCGCTGCCTATTGAGGTTTTATAGTCCGGTCCGCTCCACTGAGACTGGGATGACGGACCGAAGCCCCCCGAAACCGGTGCGGTCCCGCCAACACTTCCTCCCGTCCCGAACAGGATCTCGTTGCCGCCACCCCCGCTACAATAGGGACAGCTTGCATACATATCCGAATCATACAAATGTCCGTTTGCACATTCCAATACT
>DPZM01000094.1 GCA_003535955.1 Lachnospiraceae bacterium
GGGGTAAAATCTGAGTCTGTCTGATTTGCGCTGTCTATGTTATTATTAACAGCGATGAAGCGGACACCTTTCTCGACAAACATGATCTCGGTGTAGTAACCGACTTTCAGATAGTCACGACCGAAACGGCTCATGTCCTTAACGATGATCGTGGATATGTTCCCCTCAAGAACCTCTTCGATCATTGCCTTAAAGCCTTTACGGTCAAAGGTTGTCCCGCTGATTCCATCATCGGTGAAATGACGGACGGGATCGAAGCCGTGCTTTTTAGCGTAGTCCTCTAAAAGCTGCTTCTGATTGGTGATACTGTTGCTCTCGCCCTGCAATTCATCATCCCTTGAAAGGCGTTCATACAGGGCTGTGTACTGATGTTTACTCATATGAGCCTCCTTTCTTTTTTCAAGGTGATATTACTATTGTCCTATCCAAAAGTAACCTTTCGGATCGGTTACCACATATGATGAATGCATCTGCATCAGATTCGGCAACAGAAAAAATCTCGTCTTACCGGAACCGGAGCCGCCGACTATAAGGACATTCTTATTCCTTGCATATTTCGGGTTCTTCGGCCTTCCATCGAGCATAAGCCTCTCGGTCCTTGTCAGTATTACATTGTTCCTGAAATCCTCACTCATGAAAGGCTCTATATCCTGTGCGGTTCCCCACCTTGCCGAACCGTATTCCATGCCGTGCCGGAACTTTCTGGCATTCTTACTTTTCATATATACTGCAAGCCTTAAGATAACAGCGGCACAGGCTCCTATAAGAACATCAAATATATGCAGGCTCGGAAGCGGGTTGGATAACGCCACAGGGATAGCTGATACGAGCCTCTGTACTTTAACCACAGCATTATCCGTCTTTCCCGCCAACCTCTAGGCTTCACCAAGATTCGTAGCGAAAAGCCCGATAAGGATATACGGGAGATTGAGCATTATCTTACGCTTCATCCCTTTATCCATCACCTTACCATCTCCTTTTCCCTGTTCCTTGCAGGCTTATAATGCGCTGCAACATACTCCTTGAGCTTTTCGAGCTTTTCAAGCACACTGGTCTTTGCCCTGCCATTAAGCAGTCTGTCTCCGTACTCGTCCACTATAAGCTGTAATGCATCCGCATCCCGCGCCTTGAAAAAGACCGTATATTTAGGCGGCTCAACACTCTTGTCCTTCGTAACGGCATAATCAACGCCGTACCTCTTGGCTATGCTCTCAAAAGTCTTAAGGCTTTCATTACTTATTTCCATGCTTGTCGCGCCCTGTCCCTGTTTTATAAGCTGCCTTACGGTCTGTTTCCCGTGCTTAAAGGGATCATGCATCTTCTTATGATTTCTGTAGCTGATATAGGTTTTCAGCCCGTTTATGAGCATCCTTACACTCATCCGTGTTGTCGTGATCGCAAGGTTAATGGTTTTCTTCTCTATCTCTTCCTGCATATGCCCTCCTAATCCAACTCATATACCGTGAAATCAGTTCCGTCATAGTTCAAGGTCACTTCCGAATCCATGAGGTCTATAACCGCCTGACATATCTCCTCTTCTGTCATGCACTCCGTACCGTTCCTGCCCTTGTGGACTACCATGACCTGACCGAACACATACTTGGCAGAGCCGATCTCAAATGATTTTCTGGAATCAAAGACCATGATCAGACCATTCTCAACGTCAAGGTCATAAAGCTCAAGGAACAGCCCGAAATTTATAAGTTCCCTGTCTATAGCATCTTCCTTAACAAGTGAAGGCTCCTGCCCGGGTGACTTTAAAATCACCGAATCAGCGATCCTTGTCCTTTCACATGTGTTCTCCTGAGTCCTCTTAAGTTCTCTTATCATTTCTTCAGCCATTCTACATTTCCTCCATAAACACGATTTTCCGCAACAAAAAACAGCCGACCGGCTGCTATAAGCTCATTTCCCTTTTCTTCTGTTTCTGCTTCTGCCACTGTTCAAGCAATTTTACTATCGTATCTTCCACCTGCTTCGGTGTATAAGACTTCGGAAAATACTTCTTAAGCACCTCATTCTTAATGGTCACATGGTCAAGCTCCGACTTTTTCTCCTCGTTCATGATCTCCTCGACCTTTTCAAGCGAGTATTCATCTGACTGTGACAGCTTCTTGATCCGCTGTGCCTGCGACAGTGACGGCGTACACTGCGCATAATCCATTGCCTCTATCACATCATTCTGCTGCTCCGGTGATAAGAATGAGAGTTCCACCGCAGGTCTGTATGCATCCGCCACCTTACCCCTCGGATCATGCTCATATATGCTCTTTCCTTCTGCGCTTATCTCCGATGCCCTGACTGACTGAGGGATATCCGTCTTATACACATGGAGCTTGCCGCCGTACACGGTCCTAATAAGGTTGCTGATGTCCTTTGCATAATTCGTCCTCGAATCCACCATTGTCAGCAGCACACCCTCGATCTTAAGGCTCGGATTTATATACTTCCTCACCTTGTTCACCGTCTGTAATAGGAGTTCAAGCCCCTTTGCCGGTAAATACTGTGCCTGAACGGGGATTATGAGCCTGTCCGCTGCCGCCAGTGCGTTTATCGTGAGCATACCAAGCGACGGACCGCAGTCAATGAGGATAAAATCATACTTATCCTTAACGGAATCCACGTACTGCTTAAGGATTTTTTCACGGTTCATCACATTTACAAGCGATACCTCAAGACCTGATAGCTCAATATTTGCGGGGATAAGGTCTATACCCTCTTCGTGCTTGATTATACCTTCATCCTCTGCTATTTCCTGTTCCTGTATCACCTTTGCCAGAATATCCGACAGGGTTACCGTTATTTCATCCGGTCTCGGATATCCGAGGCTTATTGTCAGCGAACCCTGCGGATCATTGTCAATAAGGAGAACCCTCTTTCCCTCATTGGCAAGGCCGATACCGAGATTCTCACAAGTGACTGTCTTTCCGGTCCCGCCCTTCTGGTTTACAACTGTCAACACTACTGTTTTGTTCATTTCTATCCTCCCTCGTAAGTTTTTTCCAATTCCCGGCTGCCTGTGGTCTCCCTGTAGGCTGCCATTGTCATTGTTGCGTTATATAATGCTGATATAAGATATTGCCGTATGTTGTGTATCTCTTTATCATTCTTCTTAAGGCATTCAAGGACATATTCTATATGCTCGCGTTTTAGCTTTGAAAACATGCTCTTTACTACCCGCTGTGGTTTATCATCCCTTCCGATTCGTATTGTCGGTTCCTTGGAGCACATGACATCGACCATAAGATCTACTGTCTGCTCTATGATCTCCCTCTGTAAAGGATGTCCCCTTATAAGCTCCCCATACATCATGTTGTCCTTAACGAGTTCTTTGTATATCTCCCTCTCTTCCATCCCGGCATCCGGCTTTACTTCCCTGATAGATTCATAGTCAGTATTATTCATATCAGTATTATTCTTATAGTTATTATTAGGTTGCATATTCTGCATTTCATGAATTGCAGGATTTGCAGTTCTTGAATTGCAGATTTTGCAATTCTTGAGTTGCAGATTCTGCATTTCAGTAAGGAAGTTCTTGACGTATATAAGGTTTGGTTTGCCCATTCCCCTACGTTTCTTCTCGACAAGCCCCCTGCTCTCCAGTTCCTTTACTATCTCAAATGCTTTCCGTTCGGAACATCCCAGGGCTGCCGCCGCTTCCGGTATCGTGTAGATGATATATACCCTGCCTTCCTTGTCTATCCACCCGTTCTCAACGGATAAGCCCACTCTGTCAAGAAGGATCCCGTACATAACCTTTGACTCAACCGGCATATCCTTAAGCCCGGCAAGCTCAAACAGGAGCTTCGGAATGCGGTAAAACATGAATTTATCGGCTTCCCTGCCGTAGAAATACTCAAATAACATCAGGATCACCCTCTATCTGCCCAAGGATCTTCGCCGTACACCAGCCTATACAGGGCTTTCCCACGCCATAAGGACAGCCGTTGCAAATATCGTACTTAGGCCTTAACAGCGGAATATCCGGTTCCTTGGTGAGCGGACAGTTATCCGCATCACCGACTCCCAAAAGACAGCCCTTGCCTTCATGCACGAGTATCTTTCTTCCCCTCCGGTCCCATTTATAGACATCTGCATCCCAATTCCCGCAAAAATGACAATACCGGATACGATCTTTACCGAATCTGATCTCCGGCTTACGCATAGTTTCCACCTCCCTGCTGTATTTTATGTACGGAAAAAGGCGGTCATTTCACATCTGAAACAACCGCCTTCATCTTATTATCCGATATTCTGTTGTTATACTGTCTGTGCCTGTCCCGCATCAACTACCTGCCCCATCTTATGTGAATCCAGATATTCGTCGAAAACCCGCTTGTTGATAAGCACCACGGTTCCGACTTTATAAACCGCTCCGGCTTTCATTGCCAGCCTCTGAAAAGTGGTTCTCTTCAATCCGTATATAGTCCACCCTTCCTTCGGGCGGATATATTCCCTGATATTGTTCTCCTCTTCTATGAGCGACCTCAGTTTAATAAGTGATTTTTCGCTTGCATTACTCATAACTTGTTATCCTCCTTTGATTCATTCCAGACCAAACAAATAAGACACTCTCCCGATGTTTCCTAAGAAAGTGTCTCATCAAAACTAATAAGATAAATAATTGCCTTCTACCTTACTACATCAATTTGTAGTAAATTTGTAGTAAGTTGGATTTTAATAGCTCTCAAACCCGCATAAACACTGGGCTCGCACCTACCCTATCAACCAGTCGTACA
>DPZM01000306.1:0-5550 GCA_003535955.1 Lachnospiraceae bacterium
GGAGTGGTAAGCTCGATCTCAGCCGTCAGATACGCCTCGCCAATGTCCAGTGCATGCTCCGCGCCTGCCCTGATACTGTCTCCCGTAAGAGTTTCCCCGCTTTTGATATAGCAGCCATCCACGGAAAACAGAGCGTCATAGCCCGGAAGGAGGTTAAGTTCTGTCTTTCCGTCTCCCTCCGCGTATCCATTCACCGTTCTGCTGACACCTCCAATCTCCTGGGTGGCCGTGACCGTTTTCCAGCCTGCGGTCTCGCCGCTGTCAGTAAGCGAAACGATGACCGCGACGGCATCTGCGATCTCAAGTGGTGTAACCACCAGTCTGTCCCCGCTCAGCTTCGCCGGATAGGGCTTCTCCCAATAATACCTCTCATAAGCGGAGGAGCCGTAGCTTCCCCTGAGCTTTACCTGAAAGCCCTCTCCCGACTCCGTCATGCAGGGGAGACTTACATAATCTCCTGCCTTACCGCTTATCCTCTCTGCCAGGTAATCCTTTCCGCTCTCGAGTCCTGTCACCTTAAGGCCGGTGACGGGCAGATAAGGACCACCTTTCGCGGTCAGCTGTACAGCCCCCCTGCTGTCTGTGACCGGATCCTGTGTCCCGTCATATTCGGCGATGACCGTCTCCGCCCCATCCACATAGGTCAGGACCTTAAGTCCGGTGTAGCTCCTGTCGTAGATCTTCCACTGGTTTAAGGTGATATCTTCCGGTGCTGTGATCCTGGCATAATCCTTTTGCCAGAGCCATTCCTCACGCTCTGTTCCGGAAGCATCCAGGTAAGTTCCGGTCATCCACAGATATCCGACAACGCCGGTAATCTCCTCAGGAAAGCGGACAATGACATCATCCATTACTCCCCAGTCAGCCGAAAAGTCTGTGTCTTCCCTCACCGTATAGGAAGTTCCGGCCCGGTAGAGAGTACCTGCGCTCCTCCATCCGGCAAAGCTGTGCCCCGGACGGGACGGCGCGGCAGGAAGAATGATGGCTGCCCCTGCAGCAAGGCTTCTCGTGCCGTAATCTTCGCCCAACTTGCCGGTACCACCGTTCAGAAAGAAGCGGACGGTATGTTCCGACTCCGGCGGAGGCGTTGGATTTCCGGCGGCAGAAATTGTCACTGCGTTTTCGACAAGATAATTATCACCTGCTGAAGTATAGATAACGACTTCATATACGCCCGGCTTGACATCAGGAATCCTGACATTCTGGAGATAACCCGGATCCGATTCACTCCATGTCGCCCCGTAATAAGCATTTTGGCCCCTCAACAGTTGATAATAGCCGGGCGGCGTCGTTCCGTCGCCCGGAAACACATAATCCTTAACCATCATGGTGATTTCCACGGGAACCCCGGAGCCCGCCCCCTCCAAAGAGACGGACAGATCAAATGTCACACTGCCGTCCTCTGCAGCTGTCAAAGTCGTAGTCGTGCTGTTATTGACGAAGAAATAGGCTTGCGCCGGCAGATAAGCTGTATCCGGATTGACTGCGTACCCCTGTCCCGGCATCAGACCCTTCCCATAAACATTCACAGGCAGCGTAGTGATAATGACTGCACAAGTCAAAATAATACTGATTGCTTTTGATAATCTTCCACTCATTGAGATACCTCTCTTTATACTTAATGTACGACACCTCTGTTTATATGCTGATTTCTTTTTTACATCCCTCGATAATACCGGGGATGACAAGGCATATTCACAGAAAAAGGATGTCACAATACCCATGTATCGTAACATCCCTATCCAAAAGCTGTATACTACTCACCTGCGCAAACTTCCTGTTTTATATCCCTGTTCCTTACCTGTTTATCCTCGGGAAATCAATTGAAAGATCTTCCGGCTTCTTAACGGGCTGCTATCTTAAACTTAACCGCCCTTACTCCGCAGTATTTCCCGGTACCCCGTATCAGGATCACCGCATTGCTTCCCGGATTTATGTTATTGTAATATCCTATTATCGCATAATCGCCTGTTTCTGTTTCTTCACTGTCCGGATTAAGGGTAAGAACCTTTAAGTTCTTTCCGCTTCCAACGGTTATCTTAAGCACAGGTTGTCCCTCTTCTCCGGGGCGGATCGGATCGCCGGTGTACGTGCAAGGCTGAGCCTTCCCCTTACCATTTGGATTAATTATGACCTTGGCCTTTGAAATATCAGTATACGTCTTATCCGTTATCCTGTAGGTTCCGCTTATACTCCCCGCATAATTGGCATTGTTTTCCGTTGCCTTAAGCGTTACCGTTACCCTTTCGCCCACAGCAGGAGTGTCACTTCCCCCTGATGTAACGTATGAGACCGTGTAATCCTTCCCTGCCTTAAGTTTCATATTCCTGTAAGTATCATCATACAGCGTGATCCGGGTATTCTTATATTTACCGGGAGCCTTGTTATATGCAACATCCGACAAGGTCAGTGTCAGGCTGCTTATATCGCATTTGGTTATCCCGAATTTCTTTATTATCCCGGCATTTTTTGCGCTTCCGATAAGATAATTCCCTTTGCCCTTTATAATGACCCGGGGTGCGACATCCTTACCGGTCTTTAAATTGACGGCACCCGCTGCAGCGACCGCCTTATTATTTTTATAGCTTACGGTATAGTCCTTACCCTGTGTAAGCGTTCTCTCCTCAGTCACTCCGCTGTTGTTTACTATCCTGGCCTTAACGGTAACCTGCGGCTTTATTGCGGCATTAGTGTATGGATACGAATCTGCGCTGAGGGTTACCGTGCAGTTACCGTCCTCTCCTTCGGTAAGTGTGTATTTACCTGTTATCTTAAAGGTCTTTACTACGCTTCCCGTGAAGCCGCCCGTATAGTTCCCTTCTGCATCCTTTAAAGCCTCATAGGTTACTTTTGCGGTTCCCAGATCGAAATTATTCTCATATTTTGCCGTATAATCCGTGCCCTCAACCAGCGTATAGGTAACCGTCGACTTACCGGACTTATACTTATAGGTAAAGCCGGCATTCTGCTTAACAGGTGCACCGCCCGCATAAGGCAGCGAGCTCTTAAAGCCTGTCAGTTTAAGCTTCTGTATGGATACGGCTGTCACAGGCGAGGGTCCCGGAGTCGGCTTATCCTCAGTCACTTCCGCATCCGGGTTGACAAGATGCAGATCTTTTTCGTATCCGCCGCTTATTACGGTATATGCTTCCCCATTATCATCATAAAATGTCCCTGGAAGCCCTGCAGGCGATGTTAAGAGAGGCATCCCGGCAGGAAGATAAATTTCATACAGCCCGGAAAGGCTTTCAAGCGAGCCGGGAGATTGGTAATATAATGCTCCTTCTCCCGCAAGCGCATTGGCACCCATCTCCACATGCCTGAAATCAAGCGAATACAGCTTGGGCGCATTTATCATAAGCTGACCCTTGGACGACAGCTTCGAAAGATTGAGCGAATCCTCACCAAGCACCAGCTCCGTTGCCTTATTAAGATTGAACATCTCTACAGGAAATGCTTGCGAACTCGCAAATTTCAGATTGCTGAATCTACGTCCCGTAAGATCGAGTTTTTTAACAGAAGCAAGGGTAAACATGCCTCCGGCATCCGAAAGCGCCTCAAATGTGGTACTTTCTCCCCACTTTATCCCAGTAAGATTGGGCATATAGAACATACCGTTTGCATATTTAACATTTCTTGTATCAAAGCCGGTCAGGTCAAGGCTTGTTATTGCGGGTCCGGCATTCACATTGTAAAGCTTTGCAGTGACCCAGGCCGGACTGAATACGGCAAATCCATCCAGATGCTTGTCATATTGATAGCTTCCCTCGTAGATCTCGGGATCCATATACGCAGGAATCGTTTCAATTAGCTTTTTATTGCACTGATGAGCTCCGAACATGCCTGACATATCCGTCACGCTGCCCGTATCCATTGCTGTAATATTATTGATCTGTGTAAGGTTGTAATCTCCCGCGAACATAAAGCTCATGTCAGTAACCTTTGATGAGTCCATATCGGAAGGAAAGGTAATGCTCTCAAGATATTCAGTAAAGGTGAACATTCTTGAAATATCAGTCACCTTTGAAAAATCGAAGCCTGACAGATCAAGGGAAGATATGGTCGAGCCTTCAAACATTTCGGACATATCTTCCGCACTTTTCGTGTTAAAAGTCGAAAGATCCAAAGCTGTGGCAGGCTGGGAAGTAAATCTGCCCGGGACATGATAGCTTCTGAACATTCCCTTAAAATTGGTGACCTTCGAGGTGTCGAGGGTAGTCACATCAATGTTTGCACGGTTCGTCATGGTAACATCAGCGAACATGAAGCTCATATCAGTCACATTTGAGGTATCAAGAGCCGCAAAATCCAAAGATGCGTATGTAGTGGCATCAAAACCCTGTCTGCCTTGTTTCCCGAGGAACATGTATGACATGTTCTTAATATTGGATCCTACCGTTTTGGCATTTCCCTCTATAACAATTTCGGAAAGGCATCTCATATTCACATTGATCCCTGCCGCGCTCGAAAACAGATACGAGCAATCATCGGGAAATCCGACACCGTCCTCTATAACAAGCTTCGAAGCATAGTGGGGAACGATATTTCCTCCCTTTGCAATGCGTACCTTATATGTGATTTTGCTCAGGGGATCGGTATAGGTTGCGGGTATCTTCCAGGTGTCTATAGGCAGGTTCGCCGTGCTGTAATCCGCTGCCTTCCAGTTATCGAAAACATGCAAGCCCTGCTCTATTTTTCTTACAAACAGGGAATAAGGAGTCACATGATATAAAGTAAGAATATGCTCAGTACCGGTATCCGTGAACCTGTACACATAGGGCCTGAGTGAAAAACTGCCCATCTTTGATGCATAATAGGGCTCATCGCTCCAGTATTTTGTATAGTTGTCGTCGCCTCCATAATAATACCAATCATAGCTTATAGCCTGAGTAGCGACGAATCCTGCATTGTTATCCCACGAGTATTCATGATAAGTATATCCGCCCGTGTTCTCCCCGGATTCGGTTTTATAAAGATCCTCCTCTTCGGTTGCTGTCGCATCATAACACATCGCCGCTATCGCTATGGGATTCGATGAATCCTTAAAAGCTGATCCATCAAGCCTTACCAGTCCCGAAAGAGTAGGAACATGCTGATAGTAAGCCTTCTGCAAGTCGGGATGATCTGAAAGATATGAATAAATCTTGGGGGCGGTGTATGAATCAAGACTGTTTAGCTGAGCGAGCGTCCTTTTATCCGTATCGATATGTCCGAGCCCGAGATCTACATACATTGTGTCTTCGTCATCATCGATCATGAAATCTTCACCGGATATGGGAACGCTCCTTACCCTCTTATATGTCCCGTCAGTCTGTTTCTCATATTCCCATGCATATAATGCTGTGCCCGTGACTTTTTCAAGATAATAAACCAAATCGCCGTCCGGATTACCTGAATAATCATAATAATCCACAAAAAGCATATAATTATCACTCATCTCCACAGGGATCTCATCAAGAGCGAAGACCTTTGAGGCGTTACTGTCGCTTTCTCCGAAGTGAATTATCTCATGCCCCTTGAAATATCTTCCTCCCTGGATCTCAAGGTTCA
>DPZM01000306.1:5675-8652 GCA_003535955.1 Lachnospiraceae bacterium
ATCTTATCTATAACGGTGTTGGCACCTGTAACATGATCACCGCCATCCTCCGGCAAGGCAGAATCGGGATTAAGTTCCGATGCATCCCCGTTTATACCTGAAAACACCGCATCATCACTAACAGTCTCATATGAAGTGATAGTTTCCTCAGTATCGGCCTCAACAACTGCTTCATACACCTCGGTCTTAATGACCGTTTCATCCTCATCGGTTTCAACGACTGTTTCATCGACCAAATTCTTATCAGCGGCAAAGGCTATGGCAGGCACGCCCGATATCCCTTCTGTGATCAACAGAATACTCAATGTGCAAGCTGCGACCTTAAGTATACTTTTTCTTCTCTTCATCCCGTTCTCCTTCCATGTATCACGCAATCGAATATGGGGAAAAGCACCCCTATTATCGCGCAAAAAAAAGATGACAAAACCGTCATCTTAATTTTATAGTTTATAGCATTTGTCGCACAGAGCCGTGTTTGTGACACATGGTGTCATATTTATGACAGCAGCATGTCCGTGCCATCTACTTACTGAAATACTTCTTTATCAGAGCCGTTCGATTCTCACTTTCGGTCTTCTCATATATTTTCCTGGAATACCTGTAAAGCGAGCGCTCGTGTATACCGACCTCGGCTGCAATCACCTTCATCGGCTCATCACTCAGTATGAGCAATCTTGCTATTTTCTTCTCCATGGGAGACAGATCATACATGTCAAGAAATACATCCGGATCGATCCTGCATACATCCGCAGCCCCTTCCTGTGGTGTTACCGCTGCCTGCTTCACAGTCCTGAAATCCAGTCCCGGCAGATTCATAAAAACAACTATGACAAAAACCGTCAGAAAAACAAAATATTCCCCATAAAAGAACATATCGGGAACTCCGATAAAGTGTTTCGAGAAGAAGACAGCCAGATTATAAAACAAAAATTCCGACAGGTCCGCCAAAACACGACCGAAACCTGCTGTCAGCTCGGGATACTTCGTGTCTGCGGCCAGACTGACAAAGGAATAGGTATAAAAGAATATATATACTGCAGTGGATAAATAATATATGCTTAGAAAGGCATTCCCGTAAGAAGCAGAAAACAAGGGCAGCATAATATGGACTGATGTCATCAGAATGCCGGCAACAACTGCAACCGGGAAATAATTCTTCTTCACCATATCCGCAGCATATCCCATGATCAGATATCCTGCCGCAAGAAAGAGCCTTGTATATGAATAGAAATTGAGCTGCCCGTTATAGTTGATCTCAAATAATATAATATCCGTCCTGACGGATATCATGGCTATTATAAGCAAAATGGCACAGATCAGGATAAAACGCCGGCGTGCGTAGATTGTGAGGAAAAAACTTTCATTTCCGGCGTCCGGTTCCCTTTCCCCGGGAATCGGCTTATCATAAAATGTGTATATCACGATCGAAATGATAAATGCTGCCGCAGATACAAAAATAATGTACCAGGAACCGATCAGTACGCTTATTACGTATTGTATCAGTACAGCTCCGGCACAGGCTGTTCCTATCACCCTTCCCCTGTGCTCACTTCTACCGAGTGCAAGTGACAACCGGTAGTAGGAATAGCCTCCCAGATAAGCATATGCCAGAGTAAATATAAGGGCTGCAGCAGTTATCAGCATACTGTCCCTTGAGCTTATCAAAAGAGAAACACCAGCCAGCATAACCGCTGTATCCGCATACAGGAAAAACTTATCTTTCCTCTTATTCCCCACAAAGCAGGCGATCAGCGGAAAGCTCAGGAAACCCAGGGCTTTGAAGATATCCGTAAGATAATGTACTCCCAATCCGCTTATCTGTGAGATATGATCATCGCAAACAGCCATCATCTCCATATAGCCCAGCAAAAACATGCCAAAGCTTACTGCCGCTGATACAGTTCCCTTTTCAGTCCGCTTGCCGTTCTCCATATCTCCTTTTTGACCTCCAGTCTTTCCAAATCATTTCCTTACTTGATCTTTGCTTTCCCTGTTTCCCAACGGTTTACAGCTTCAAAAGGACTCCCGGCTCACTCTGACATATATTTCTGGAGCAGAGCGACCCTTGAACCGGTATCGGTCTTTCTGTAGATCGATGAAGTAAGGCTGACAAAGCCGCGCCTTGATACTCCAAGCTCCTTAGCCATGTCGTCTCCCTTCTCATCCTTCGTGATAAGGAGGTCAAATACCTCCTTCTCCCTGTCGGTAAGCCTGTATTTATCCGCGAATGCATCCTTCCTGTCCACACCCGATACAGCAACTCCTGATACGGTGCGAACCCTTGCGCCTTCCTTCCATACAAGCAATACTGTCACTGCAAGCAAAACAGTATTAATTATAAGAGCCGTCAGCTGGGACAATTTCGAGAATCCCACCAGTACCAACAGCCCCGTCAGAAGATTGTCCAGTGCCCTATAGGCCACCGCCGCATACATGTTTTGGCCGGCGGCCGAATAACGCATGAGACGGAAAGTATTATATACAACACACAGTCCAAGATAAAAATAGAAGAAACATATATCAAAGGTGTGAAAATCAACATCCGTCAAAAGCGCCGGCATAAGGATGGCAACAACAGCGGAGATCAGCATCGTGATCGGCGGTATCTCCGTCCTCTTCATATCGCACAGAAATCCCATTGCAATGAATCCGATACCGTAAAGAAGCCTGGGCCACGAGAAGAAATCAGTTGTATCCAGCAGGAGACTTATCTGACCGTCAAGATAATTGGCAAGTATTATAAGACAGCCTGCTATTGCTATCATATGAAAAAATCCATGGTTTTGTCCCTTGGCAGGAACCGGTTTGTCATTTTCCCTGACTGGCTGTAGTTCAAAAACAACCAGGCCTGCCTGAAGTCCGCACATTATGAGAAGGAGAAAAATGCCGGTATTCGATCTTATCTGAAGGAAATATTGAAGCAGGATGGAAATTCCCAGTGAAAGGCCCAATGAACGACCCATTGTTCCCTTATCAT
>DPZM01000306.1:8791-10837 GCA_003535955.1 Lachnospiraceae bacterium
TGTATAATTATTGTTGTATCTTAAGGATAATATTCCAACAATATAAAGTACGCATGATGTTATATTGAGAACATTGGCAGCCCGTCCCGAAATCTTTATGGTCTGTACAAAGAGGGGATAGAGGATCATGCCTACGGCAAGTGCAAGTGACTGGATCATGTACAGGAACAGGTGCTGTCCTTCAATGCTTCCGGCGATATCGCGGTTCAACATGCTCATTGTCGTAGTATAGATAAAGCATACCGCCGAAAAATAAATTATTGCCCGGATTGACTTTTTATCCTTCATCTGAACATACCCGAAAAAACTGCCTCCATAGCCATTCTCCGTTCCATACTGTTAACGATTCCGATGCTTAAAGTATACTATACAGAAACACCAAAAACAAGCGAGCCGGGCGATACGTCCCCTGACTCACTGGAATTAATCGGGGAATTACTCTATAATATAAACGAATATGATATCGTCCCGATGGTCTGTAATATAAGGAACCCCCGATGAAAAACGAAAACATGGAAAAATTGAAAGAATACATGGATCAGCTTAAGGCTGACAGGAAGGAAAGGCTTAAAACCTACCGGAGGTGGATGGTACACAGCATTTTCGGAAACCTGGGCTTTAGAAACCTCGATAGCAAGATGCGCCGGGCCTATATAGTAAGGGATATCCTCATTGTCCTGATGGCTATATGCAGCACGGGTATTTACTGGCTGTGTTTCCTTGACGCCAATGTGCCCGAGGCGGCATCTGTATTCCTCTTCATTTTCTATCTTTTGCCCATAGCCTTTACATCTATCGTTTACGGCTGGTACGGAGGGATCCTCTGCTTTACGCCCTTCTTTGTTGTTGCCGTCATCCTTTCACCCGGCAACGCCTATTTCCTCTTCTTCCATCTGGTCGCCATATATGTCTACAGCTATATCAAAGCCAAGGGGCTGTGTTCGGGCCTGATACGCACCATTATCACAGGTCTTGTTTCGGGGCTTTTCATTTCCGCAGTCTATTACCTTATATTTGTGCTTATAGCAGGAGAATCATTCTCTGAGGTCAACGCCGCCTCAATGCTCATCCATCTGTGCAATATCGTTCCCCAGTCGGTCCTTATCTGCCTCTTTATCCACTGGTTCAGCTCCGACAAAAGAAAGGACTTCCGCAACCGCATAGGCTATGCCGAGACATCGCCAATGTCCATAATGCGGGAGGAGGGAACCTCCTTAAAGAAGGGATACCGGGGTTTATCAGGCAAGATATTTGCCATCCTTCTTATTGAAGCTGTGTTTATGGGCGTTGCAGCGGCCTTTTTTGCAAACAGCCTGGTCCCCAAGATGATGGAAAGATACCGCCAGGAGCAGGCTGCATCAGTCATAGAATCCACTCAGGATGGCACTCCGCCGGAAAAGCCGTCAACAAAACCCTCCAGGAAGCCCGATTCCGTTTACGGAGACCTGTCGCAGATGGTCGGCTTCAATGAAGCATTCGATGCGGCAAGGGAGCATGCGATTCATGACCGGTTCGCCTTTGACGACCAGGGAATTGCCTTTGACTTAAAACTCATCATGCTCCTTTTATGCGTCATCCACCCGATCGTCCTTGTGGCCAATTACGTCGGGCAGATGCTGATAGTCAAGCCCATTGTCAGCATCACCGGGATCATGGATAAGTTCGATGACGAGGAAGAACAGCGTCTCCTGGTAGAAAAGGAGCTGTCTGAACTTACAATACACAGTGAGGATGAGATAGAGTCACTCTACAAGGTCATCTACAGGATGTCGAGCGAACTTAACTCCTATATAGAAGATATGAAACGTGAGCAGCAGCTTAAGGAGGACCTGCGCGTAGCCAAGGCCTCATCCGAAGCAAAGTCAACCTTCCTATCCAATGTCTCACATGAGATAAGGACCCCCATCAATGCGGTCCTCGGCATGGATGAGATGATCCTTCGCGAAAGTAACGATAAGGAGATACTTAAATATGCCGCCGATATCAAGAATTCAGGCAAGACTCTCTTAAGCCTTATAAACGACCTGCTTGACTTTTCCAAGATCG
>DPZM01000136.1 GCA_003535955.1 Lachnospiraceae bacterium
AACAGGATCGACAGAGGAAATGATAATGAATGGAAAATACACACTTGATACCGACACTGTAGCCTATGACGAAAGCAGGAATGCCCTTGTCATAATCGATCAGACCGTACTTCCCTATAAGACTGAGCTCCTGACTCTTACGGAAGCAAAGGACATATGGGATGCGATCTACCTTCTAAAGGTAAGGGGAGCTCCGGCAATAGGTGTGGCGGCCGCCATCGGCCTCTATGTTGTTATATCACGTTCGGGGATAAAAGACAGGGAAGGCTTCCTTAAGCTGCTGCATGACAAAAAGGAATATCTCAATTCTTCAAGGCCGACAGCCGTTAACTTATCCTGGGCCTTAAACAGGATGGAAGGGAAGGCCCTTGAAAGCGGACATGCATCCGTAGACGAATTGTTGGAAATACTTAAGAATGAGGCCCTTGCCATAAAGGCAGAAGACACGGATATGTGCCGAAAGATCGGGGAGAATGCCCTCACTCTGCTCAAAAAGGGGGACGGCCTCCTTACCCACTGCAATGCCGGCCAGCTTGCGACAACAAAGTACGGAACGGCAACATCAGCCATGTATCTGGGATTTGAGCGGGGATATGATTTTAAGATCTACTGTGATGAAACAAGGCCCCTTTTGCAGGGCGCCAGGCTTACGGCTTACGAGCTTTCATCGGCAGGCCTTGATGTTACTCTTTTGTGCGACAACATGGTTTCATCCATCATGAGACAGGGGAAGATCAATGCTGTTTTGGTCGGCTGCGACAGGGTGGCAAGAAACGGTGATGTTGCCAACAAGATAGGAACATCCGTAGTAGCAGCCGTTGCCAGAAGATACGGGATCCCCTTCTACGTATGCTGTCCCTCTTCGACCATAGATCCCGGAACCGAAACCGGAAACGATATAGTGATCGAGCAGCGCCCGGGTGAGGAAGTTACCGAAATGTGGTATGAGAAACGGATGGCGCCGCTAAACATAAGTGTCTACAATCCGGCCTTCGACATCACCGACAACGAGCTTATTACCGCAATAATAACGGAGCGCGGAATATTCCGTGCCCCGTATGTGTTCACGACTATTCAGAACAGCATATAAATTTATAAAACAGTTACTATAATCTCTACACCGACAGTGTGAGGTCGCCTTCCTTTATCCACCCTATCTTGCGGCACAGCTGGCCGAGCAGCCAAGTGATGACAGCGGGAAGTACGAAGCATATCAGGATAAGGCCCAGCCAGTCCATGGCAGTGATGGCTGCCTTGGCCCCGGATGCCACATCATTCACCCAGCCCGTATAGACTCCGATCTGACCCACGAGCCCGCAGGTTCCCATTCCGGAAGAAATGGCCTCACCGTTCATCTCCATCCTGAAAATACAGGTTGCGATCGGACCCGTGATGGCCGATGTCAGAATGGGCGGTATCCATATTTTGGGATTCTTCACTATATTGCCCATCTGAAGCATCGAGGTTCCGAGTCCCTGGGATACAAGTCCTCCGACCTTATTCTCCTTATAGCTCATAAAGGCAAACCCGACCATCTGGGCACAGCACCCGGCAACCGCTGCGCCGCCGGCAAGACCCGTAAGCGACAGGGCTGCACATATTGCGGCCGAACTTATGGGAAGTGTAAGGGCAATACCTACGATGACCGAAACCAGTATTCCCATGGCAAAGGGATGAAGCTCCGTTGCCCACATTATTAGCTGTCCAAGGGCTGATGCACCCTTACCTATGGCAGGTGCAAGCAGTACCGACAGCAGCACGCCCACTCCTATTGATACAAGGGGTGTTACAAGTATATCGACCTTGGTCTCCTTGCTTACCATCTTGCCGATCTCGGTTGCAAGGATGGAGATTATCAGGACAGCCAGAGGACCGCCCGCACCGCCCAGTGTGTTTGCGGCGCTTCCTACAGCCAGCATTGAAAAGAGCACTAAATTGGGTGCCTTAAGCGCATAGCCTATGGCAACAGCCATGGCGGGACCGGCAACACCCTTGGCGTAGCCGCCCATGTCGACAAGGACGTCAAGTCCTGTCTGCGTGCCCAGGGTAGACAGTATCGTACCTATGAGCAGTGATGCAAAGAGACCGCTTGCCATTGCTCCCATTGCATCGATGAAATACCGCTTCCACGATATTTCGATGTCCTTTCTCTTGAGGAAGGCGCGAAAGCCTCCCTTTTGTTTCTCATCCATTTTCTCCTCCCTTTGATCCCTGTCCGGATTCTGCATCAGGCAGTAGTCCGTCGGAGACATGTTTATGTATTTCCTTCGTCGCGGCGCCTGTTCCTTTGCGCATGCGTCTTGTAATACCTTGTTTTGTCCTCGTACATAAGCTTGTCTATGTGGTTCATGACCTCATCCATTGTGGATTTACAAAGATCAACAACATCATATCCCATGGAAACATGGAGATCGTACTTCGCTGTCCCCGACTTGTTAAAGTCATCAAAGCCCTTTTTTATGTTCGCGATAAATACATCGGTATCGATATCACTTTTGGTACTTAATACGGCAACAAATTCATCGCCGGCATACCGGATGACCGCCCCCTGGCTCCCCACAGCCTTTCTTAAGATTTTCGCAGTGTTGATGATCGCCTCGTCACCCACCAGATGGCCGAAATTGTCGTTAATGGATTTAAAATCATTTATATCCATCATCAGGAAGGTGTATACACCGTCCCTGTCCTGCTTATGCTCCTCTTCCAGCTGATCAAGATAGTAGCGGTTATAGAGTCCCGTAAGTTTATCCTTGAAGATCATCTCATTCTGGATCGAACTCATAAGACCTGTGAAGCTTATCAGCATACAGGGACCGATCATGGATATACCGTAGAACCTGGTCTGTATGACAGCCCCCGCCAGAACCGGTACGGAGTATACCCAGAAAAAGAAAAACCGAAGCCTTCGCCCCTTAAGCCGTATATAGAGATATGTGGCAAATGAGTCGATAAGCATGAATACGTCCGCAGCAAGATATGCATAGTATGCATTAAGCCTGTGATATGAATTGGACGGATCGATCGAAAAAACAACCGGATGAAAGAGATTTATTACAAGCACCAGTAAACCGGCCGCAACAATTGCATTCACAAAAGCAACATGCAACCTGCTTATGGAGCCCTTAAGATGATATACGAGAAACATAAGCCATGAGGCTGCCGCCATGAGGTTGGAAGCAAATGTATATGTACAGCAGGCATACATAACGATCCTGTAAACCCGCCCCGGCCTGCCGCCAAAATAAAAGGCTGCCGGCTCGCAGACGCAGGTCATGATCACCAGTACCAGCATAAAGATAAGGAGGGTATTTTCCCTGTCATTGCGCTTCCATCTCCAGCTGTTCCCGATAAGAAGAACGATCCCCATCATGATGCCCAGAATATTGGCGCAGGATATGGATATGAAATTAAATGTCTCCATAGTTATCCCCCTCTGACTTAGCTATGGTCTTTTCATTATCCCGCAGGGTCTGCTCACCCAGCTCCCTGAACTTGGAAAGCGGGATCGCAGGACTGTACAGATAGCCCTGATAGATATAGCAGCCAACGTCCTCCAGAGCCTTACGCTGTTCCTCAGTCTCAACGTATTCGGCTATCGTCTCGATATTGAGGCCTTCCGTAAGCCTTGATATCGAAGCTATTATCTCCCGGCTGCGTTCGTTGAATATATCACGGCTTATGCCGCCATCAAGCTTGACGATATCGAAGATGTTCGACTGGAGATATTTGATCGAGGTATTACCCATGGAAAAGTCATCTATACCAAAGGTAAAGCCCAGCTCCTTTATGCGCTGCAGCCTTGAGATAAAGGAGTCATCGACACGCAGGGTGGCCTGCTCGGTTATCTCGATGAGTACATGCTTGCACTTACCCGGATAGATGATGTGAAGGTTCTTTAAGAATTCCTCAAAGTCATCCTTCTGGATGGTTATACCCGTAACATTTACAGAAATGTGGAAGTTCTCGTCCTCCTTGTATTTGAGAAGTTCGTCAAGGCTCTTGAAGACGGTATGGAAGATCTTCTCCTCAAGCTCCGTAAGACGTCCTATCTCCTCGGCCAGTGTTATGACAAGCGGAGGATATACCGGACCGTACTGCTCATGCCTCCACCTAAGGAGGGCCTCGGCACCTATAAGCTTGTGAACCTCGTTAAACTGAGGCTGGTAATATAGGGTAAAGTCATCCGAATCGATATAATCACCGAGTTCAACGGAAAGGGTCCTGGCGATGCGTCCGGCATCTCCCGGAAGGGTAAGGAATTCAACCGGCTCACGGCTCTCCTCACATTCCTTAAGTATATTTTCGAGCAGCTTAACATGCTCATGTGAATTGATCGCCTTAAGGTGCGACCCTATCTTGACAAAAGGGAAATAGATCAGCACACCGAGTAAAATACAGAATATCTGAAGTATGGACCCTCTTATTGAACCGGTAGCCATGTAACCGCCGAGGATAACGGGAGTCGTCCAGTTAACCTCATATGCAGCCATGGGAACGATCCCGGTACTCATTGCCAGATAGCATACCAGAATATTGACTACGGGAGTCAATAGGAAGGGGACCAGAAAAACCGGGTTAAATACAACCGGAAGGCCCAGAACGATCAGTTCGTTTATGTTAAAGAGCATGGGGATGGCCGATGCCCTGGCAAGGTATCGTTCGTCCTTTTGACGAGAAAAAACCATGATCGCTATCAGGAGAGACCAGGTGGCGCCGCATCCTCCGAGTAGTACGAATACGTCTATAAAGACTCCGTTAATGATGGGATCAAGTCCCTCGATATTTCCTGTATTTATATTAGTGAGCACGGTATCAAACACCTGATACTTGGTCTCACCGAGAACATCCGATCCGTGGATCCCAAACATCCACAAAAGGTTCTGAAGAAGTTCAAAGCGGATGACATAAAGGAGGCTGTTCTTATTTCCCGTGAACATCTTCGAAAGGGTGCCTGTCAGCAGTTCATATGTATTGGCATACCCTGTTAAGTAAAGGCATGAATTGACAGCGCCCACAAGGGCAAAAACAAACATGGCCGGAAGTATGGATACAACCATCGTGCGAAAGTCCGTGCTGATACCGTCAACATAATGACGGTCGTTGAAGACAAGCCTGGTCATCAGCCATAAGTAGATCCTTGATGACAGAATAGAAAAAATGATGGCAGTGAGCAGGTTCTTGGGACCGAAAACATCGAAATTATATGAAGTGGTGTTGAATATTCCCGATATGATGATAAAGGACGCAAGCGAAGTAACTATGACCGACAGCCTGTGGGACGGCTTGCCGTAACGGTCATTGACCTTGTCTGCGATGGCAGCGGTCATATAAAGGGACAGCATCCCGTAGGTTCCGGACAGGAGAACATTGAGAAAGGACATTATATTTCCGCCCAAAGCACCTGAAATAAAATCACGATATCCGGGCGCTGGAAAATTGATAAGGACCTGGATGAAGGCACTTATCATAAAAATGGGAATAAGAACCTCAAGTGAGTCGGTTACTATCCTGAAAATGTCAAGGCCCGACACCCTGCGGTATACATGAACAATCTTTCTTCTTATCTTATTAAAATCCTGACGTTTCATATTTTTATAATACCACAGACAAAGGGCATTTGCATAGATAAATAAAAGAGGCCACGGACCTGCCGTGGCCATGCTTACTTATGAAGTTCTCACCCGACGGCCAGCTTCTGAAGCATCACGTCAAAGTCCTTGTTCTGTCCTCCGTATTTGACCGTAAGGATCCTGGAGAAATCCAGTCCCAATACACCCAGCATAGATTTGGCATCTATAATAACATGGTTGTAAAAAATATCGATATCAAAATCACATTTAGATGCCTTCTGGACAAATTCATTGGCATTATCAAGGTCTAATCTTATCTTACGTTCATTCATCTTCATGCACCCCTTTCACCCTCAAAAAAGGTTTTGTAAAATGTATTAAGTGCACTTTACTACTTCCTTGATTTGCTGTCAAGAATCAACATTTTGTACTTACCCGGATAAAATTTACCATAATTTGTGTATTTTTCTGACATGTCAGTACTGTAAAATATCTTTTTTTGTGCATTATGGACAAGATATCCCGTGGCTCTGCCGCCCGACAGTAAACGTTTTCGAAAACAGGCGGCCTATTTTTCTTAAATTTTGTACAAATCGGATGGCGTATGCTTACTTTTTATACGTAAGATGACAGAAAAAAGAAGGAAAACGCCTGCATTATTCCATCTTCGACAGCTTTGCGGCCTGGTCTGCAGCTATGCAGGCATCCAGGATCTCCTGGATATCCCCGTTCATTATCTTGTCAAGCTTATATAATGTAAGGTTTATCCTGTGGTCGGTCACACGACCCTGAGGGAAATTGTAGGTTCTTATCTTCTCCGAGCGGTCCCCCGTTCCTATCTGGCTCTTGCGAAGCTCAGCCTCGGCATCATGCATCTTCTGCTGTTCCATGTCATACAGCTTGGCGCGCAGAAGGGCAAAGGCCTTCTCCTTGTTCTGAAGCTGTGATTTCTCGGTCTGGCTGTAGATGACTATACCTGTTGGATAGTGGGTAAGACGTACCGCCGAATCGGTAGTATTGACGCACTGGCCGCCGTTACCGGATGCACGCATGACATCGATCCGTATATCCTTCTCATCTATCTGGACATCCACTTCTTCGGCCTCAGGCATTACCGCAACCGAAATGGTTGACGTATGGATCCTGCCGCCCGATTCAGTCTCGGGTACCCTCTGCACCCTGTGAACTCCTGATTCGTACTTCATCACTGAATAAGCACCCTGACCCGAGATCATGAAGGTGACCGACTTCATTCCGCCGATACCTATCTCATCGACCTCCATCGTCTCAACCTTCCACCTGCGGCTCTCGGCATAGTGGACATACATCCTGTATATTTCAGCGGCAAAAAGGGCCGCCTCATCACCGCCGGCACCCGCACGGATCTCGACGATAACATTCTTGTCATCATTGGGATCCTTGGGAAGCAGGAGGATCTTAAGCTTATCCTCAAGGGCTTCAACATTCTTCTTGGCCGTACCAAGCTCCTCCTTGAGCATCTCCTTCATGTCCTCATCCGTTTCCTCGGCAAGCATCGCAAGGGAGTCCTCAATATCCTGCTTGTTCTTCTTATATTCCTTATATGCTTCGACTATCGGAGTCAAGTCGCTCTGCTCCTTCATGAGCGCGCGAAAACGTTCCTGGTTGTCGGCAACACCCGGCTCCCCAAGCTCGTTCATTATATCCTCATATCTCATTATAAGGTCGTCTAACTTATCAAACATCTTATACCTCTTTCTACAGTATCGGTCGTCTGCCGCGAACCACCCTGTCATTGCCTGCAAGGTCCTTAACAACGGTGACATCCTTATATCCGTGTTCCTCCATTAGACGGCTCACATCCGCTCCCTGATCGAAACCGATCTCAAGCAACAGCATGCCGCCGGAAATAAGGTGGTCATCCGCCCCGTCAATAAGCCTCCTGTAAAAGTCAAGCCCGTCCTCACCCCCGTCAAGAGCGATGCGCGGCTCGTGATCCCTTACTTCCTCCATAAGTCCTTCGATCACACCGGTCCTTATGTAGGGAGGATTGGACACGATAACATCAAACCTGTCATCTACCGCTTCATAGAGGTCGCTTAACAGAAACCTTACATCAACCCCGTTGTTTTTAGCATTATCATCCGCAACCTCAAGGGCCTCTCCTGATATATCGCATCCCACGGCCTCAAGTCCGTTCTTATACTTCGCAAGGCTTATTATGATACATCCCGATCCGGTACATACATCAAGGACCTTCATCCCGTCCTCAGTATAAAGCATGGCCTCTTCAACCAGGCATTCCGTATCCTGTCTCGGAACCAGTACATGCTCATTTACTGCAAAATCAAGCCCCATGAACTCCTGATGACACGTGATATGCTGAAGGGGCACATGCCCTGCCCTCCTGTCTATAAGCTCAAGATATTTATTTTCCTTATCCGCGGGTACATCCTCCCTGCCGTGAAGCAGCAGGCCGTTACGGTCAAGGCCGGTTACATGCTCAAGAAGAAGGAACGCATCAAGCGCAGCATCGGCTATACCTGCTCTCTTAAGGATATCCGCACCCGTAGTCCTTAATTCATCATATGACGGCATATCAGTAGTTCCCGTGATCCGACGGCTGATCATATCCGTACGGGTTGTTTACGTCAGGTACATATTGCGTGTTTCCCTCAGGCATGTACGCTGCATTTCCATCAGGTACATACGGTACATTTCCGTCAGGTTCGTATGGAACGTTTCCATCCGGAATATATGGTGCGTTTCCCTCAGGTCCGTACGGTACATTTCCGTTATAACCGTACTGTATATTCCCTTCGGGTCCGTACGGTATATTCCCCACAGGTACGTACGGAGCATTTCCTTCATAATCGTAGGGGCTGTCTCCTTCCGGTCCGTATGGTGGATCTTTTGCAGGTTCGTATTGGATATTTCCTTCGGGTTCGTATCCGGGCTTCACATCAGATCCGTGCATGGCATTGATGTCATATCCGAATTCGTTAAGGAGATAGCCCTTCCAGTCGAACACGGAGTCAACGGCCACTATAGCCACCTCGATCATACTTGCGTCGGGCTCTCTGGTGGTAAGCTTCTGGAGCATCAGCCCGGGGGCCGACAAAAGACTGATAACAGGATTGTTTGTCCGGCCCGCAAGCCTTATTATCTCATATGAAATACCTGCTATAACAGGAATAAGAAGGACCCTTAAAACAATCCTCATAACAGGATCGGTGGTCCTTATGAAAACAAAAAGTATTACGGAAATAAAGACGACAAAGAAAAGGAAGCTGGTCCCGCACCTCTTATGCTGTCTTGAAGACCCCGCAACATTCTCAATTGTTAAGGGAAGTCCGTGTTCAAGGCAGTTGATGCACTTGTGCTCCGCGCCATGATACATAAATACCCTCTTTATATCCTTAAGCGCGCTTATAAGCACAAGATAAAGAACAAAGATCGCGATCCTGATAAGCCCCTCTATAACAGCGATCACCGTCTCATTGACGATCCATCTCCTTACAAGCTGCGAAAGAAAATAAGGTAGGAGCATAAAGAGAGCTATCGCTATCGCAAGCGAAAAAATAACCGTTATCACCGATACGAACTTACCTGCTGCCTCGGTTGTTTCCTTACCCCGCCTGCCGGGATCCTCCTCCTCGTAAAATGAGGCTGAGTAGTTAAGTGTCCTGGTCCCCAGGATCAGTGAATCCAGAAAATTAAAGATACCCCTGACAAAGGGGATCCTGTTAAGAACCGGTGCGGGTGCGATGGAGTCATACTGCTCAACCGTGACATTTATGTCCCCATTCTCGGTCCTGACCGCTACCGAGTACATATCCTTGTTCTTCATCATTATCCCCTCAATAACGGCCTGACCGCCGATACCGGAGTAATGATCCACATATTTCCTTCTCATAAACATTTACCTTAAATCATAAGGGCTGAGGTATATGCCCCAGCCCTTATGATCACTATTACTTTCCAACACCGTATTTCTTGTTGAATTTCTCAATACGTCCGTCAACCCTTGCGCTCTTCTGCTGGCCCGTATAGAACGAATGGCACTTGGAGCATATCTCGACGTGAAGCTCAGGCTTGGTTGATCCGACCACGAATGTATTACCGCAGTTACAGGTCACAGTAGCCTGCTGGTAATTCGGATGTATTCCTTCTCTCATGATTCTCACCTCTCCATCATATAAAAATATATATAATTAAATGTTTTAGTCTGTCATATCAACAAACAGCTCACTAATAATACCACAAGAAAATAGCCATTGCAAGCATTTTCTACAGGAACCTTATCTTCTTTACCATCTGGACAAATTCACGGTTGTTCCTGGTCCGCACAAACATGTCGAGAACCTTCTCAACAGCCTCATCGGCCTTAAGTCCGTTAAGGGCCTTGCGGATAATGTTTATTGCCTCAAGCTCTTCATGGTCAAGAAGAAGATCTTCACGCCTGGTTCCCGATTTGGGAATGTCGATAGCCGGGAATACCCTCTTCTCGGAAAGCTTACGGTCAAGAACCATCTCCATATTACCGGTTCCCTTGAATTCCTCATATACCACATCATCCATCTTGGAACCCGTCTCGATAAGGGCTGTCGCAAGTATCGTCAGGCTTCCGCCTTCACGCATGTTCCTGGCTGCGCCGAAGAACCTCTTGGGCATGTGCAGGGCCGCGGGGTCAAGACCACCCGAAAGGGTACGTCCGCTTGGCGGAACCGTCATGTTATAAGCCCTTGTAAGCCTGGTGATCGAGTCAAGCAGGATAATAACGTCCTTTCCTCCCTCCACAAGCCTCTTGGCCCTCTCTATCACCATCTCCGAAACGCGCTTATGGTGTTCGGGAAGTTCGTCAAAGGTGGAGTAGATAACTTCAACATTGTGTCCCTCGATCGCTTCCTTTATATCTGTCACTTCCTCGGGACGTTCATCTATAAGAAGGATTATAAGATGCATCTCGGGATTATTGCGGGTCACTGACTTGGCAACATCCTTAAGGAGGGTTGTCTTACCTGCCTTGGGCGGTGATACTATCATACCACGCTGACCCTTGCCTACAGGTGAGAAGAGGTCCATTATCCTCATTGCCACAGGTCCGCCCGGCCGTTCCAGTGTCAGCTTCTCATCCGGGAATATGGGGGTGAGGTCTTCAAAGTTCTTGCGTAGCGAATGCTCCTGAGGTGATAATCCGTTTATGGTCTTGACAAAGAGCAGGGCTCCGAACTTATCGGTCTGGCTCTTAACCCTTGTATTACCCGTAATTATATCTCCGGTCTTAAGGCTGAACCTTCTTATCTGGCTGGGGGCAACGTATACGTCGTTCTCGCCCGGAAGATAATTCTCGCTCCTTATAAAGCCGTACCCGTCGGATAATACCTCCAGTATACCGCTTGCCTCAATTCCGGAATCAAGGCTCTTCTTCTCCTCGGAAATGTCAATCCCGTCAGAGGCTCCCCCCTTCTCGGATGCCTCGGGACTATCCGAAGCTTCATCGCCTGTCCGTGCACCGGGAAACTCCTGGATCTTCGAAGAATGCGCAGCCGGTGCCGGTGCCGCAGCCGCTGCAGCTGCCTCTTCCTCATCCTTTTTCACCATTGCTTCGATCACGTCAGCCTTCTTCAACCCTGTAAGACCTTTAATGCCGCGTGCCTTGGCCAGGTCCTTCAGAACAGCTAATGCCAATGTTTCATACTTAGCTCTGTTATTCATTTTCTTCTCCTATGAATTTGTAAGTGTAATAAGCCTGTTGTTTATTCACCATCGGGATTTAACACGAATTGTGTCGATGCGTTATAAATAATGCGTACCAAAAAGCGATACTAGACTAACCATCTTATGATATTAAATCACATAATATTCAAAAAAGCAATATCCATGTTGCAAAGATTATATAAAAATCAGACTTCAAGCTTACCCATAAAGGCATTAAGCCTCTCATTGTTCGAATTAAAGAGTTCTTCGGGCGTTCCCTGGGCTTGCACGATACCGTTTTCCATAAAGAGGATACGATCGGAAACCTCTCTTGCGAACTTCATCTCGTGAGTTACGATCACCATGGTCATGTGCCGGGCTGCCAGTCCCTTTATGACCTTAAGAACCTCACCCGTAAGCTCCGGATCGAGCGCGGATGTGGGCTCATCAAAAAAGAGTATTTCAGGCTGCAGGGCAAGAGCCCTTGCTATTGAAACACGCTGCTTCTGCCCGCCGGACAAGGATCCGGGATAGGCGTCCGCCTTGTCCGCAAGACCAAGCTTTGTAAGGAGATCCATGGCGCGTGATCTTGCCTCCTCCTTACTTATGCCGGAAAGAACGACCGGCTCCGTTATGTTCTTAAGGACCGTATAGTGGGGAAAGAGGTTAAAGGACTGGAAGACAAGACCGAAGCACCGGCTAATCTCCTTAAGTTCCTTCCTGTCGGCATAGACCACACTGCCGCTGCTGTCAGTAGCGGCCACCCGGCCCTTGTATATAAGGGTACCGCCATCCATTGTCTCAAGAAAGGTGGAGATGCGAAGAGCCGTCGACTTACCCGAGCCCGACGGTCCTATGATGGAAACCACCTCTCCCTTCTTAACGGTTAAGGATATGTCCTTAAGGACTTCCTCGCCGCCGAATGACTTTTTCAGATTTTTTATTTCCAATAGGATCTGATCCATATATTACTCCGTTCTGAATTGTTACGACCAGTAGTCAAGCCGCTTCTCGATCCTGTCCATAACAAAGGCAACGACAAAATTAAAGACAAAGTAGAAGGCACCGGCCACCATAAGGGGGCCCACGCTTGCTTCCTTGGCCGCTATCTGCTTGGCAATAGTGAACATCTCGGCCTGAGCCAGCACAAATGCAAGAGACGTATCCTTGACAAGGGTTATCGTCTCATTGGTAACGCTGGGTGTGATTATCTTAAGAACCTGGGGGAGTATTATCCTGAAAAAGGTCCCGGCCCTTGAGTAGCCAAGGACCTTTGCCGCCTCGTACTGACCCTTGTCGATGGCTTCGATACCACCCCTGTAGATCTCGGCAAAATACGCCGCATAATTGACTGAAAAAGCAATGATTATTGCGGGAAAACGAAAGCCGGAAAGGTTCATTCCGAATATATAGAAAGGAGCAAAATATACTACAATAAGCTGGAGCATAAGGGGTGTTCCCCTCATGATCGCTATATACACCTTAACTATGGTCGACAGGACCTTGTTCTTACTCATCCTGCCAAAGGCCACAAGGAGACCAAGCGGCAGGGAAAAGAGCAGCGTCAGCAGAAATATCTCCACTGACGTGATCATTCCCTGGGCCAATTGTGTAAGCATTATGCTAAGTTTCATCTAAGTTCTTCTCTTCCCGTTTATTATTTGCCTATACAGATTGATTCTTCCATTCCGAAATCGGAATAATTCTTAGCTATCTTCAATATTGTGCCGTCATCGGCCATTTCCTTAAGGACTGCCTCTACCTCATCACGCAGAGCCGTGTTACCCTTTAAGAATCCGACGCCGTACTGCTCGCTGGCCAGCTGCTCATCAAGGATCTTGAAGCCCTCACCCTTTTGGGCTATCTGGTAGTTGGCAACACCTATATCGATCGCGATGGCATCGATGGCACCCGCCTCAAGGTCCATAAAGCCTGTGTTGTAGTCAGCGTACTGGGTAAGCTCCTTAAAGGTTGCCGCAAGATCGGCAGAATCACCCTCAAGTGCGGCCAGCGCCGATGAATCCTTCTGTACTCCCACCTTCTTACCATCAAGATCGGCCGGGCTGTTTATACCCGAATCGGTCTTTACAACAAACACCTGTGAGTTGTCAACGTAGGGAATGGTCCACTCGTAAGCGTCCTCACGTCCCTGAATGGTGAAGCCGTTCCAGATACAGTCGATCGAACCCGAAGATAATTCCATATCCTTGGCATCCCAGTCGATGGGCTGCTTCTTAAGCTCCCAGCCCTTGCGGTTGCATACTTCCTGAGCAAGATCAAGGTCGAAGCCCACATAATCACCCTTATCGTCCATGTAACCGTAGGGCGGGAATTCCGCATCAAATCCCACTGTAAAGGTCTTGTCGGACTTGCCCTTGCCGCCGCAGCCTGCAAGCGCGGTAACTGCCATAACTGCTATCAGCGCAGTAAGTATCTTCTTCTTCATAATAATCCTCCTCTTTGATGCTTTCTTATAGCGGTCCCTTTACCGCGATTCTTTACCATGCTATCATGATGAACTGAAACATTCAAGATTTTACCATAATTTAAGAAAAAAAGAAACGGGGAACCGTCCCCCCGTTTCATCCTACATTATTTATTACACCTATGGATATATAATTCTCCAAAAGGGCCTTAAAATCGGTACCATCCTCGCATTCCTCGTTATGCACACCCTCGATCATGTACCTTATTCCCCCGCCATCAAGCTCCTCTATGACATTATAATGGTCCTTAAAGATCGCGCTTGTCGATGTCTTGCAGTCCCTTTTGATCCCCCTGAAATCCGCAAGGCTGCATCCCGGGAAGTTGACATTTATCACCTGAGCGTAAGCAGTCTTCATGTCAAGGCACTCCTTCAGCACTTCCT
>DPZM01000001.1 GCA_003535955.1 Lachnospiraceae bacterium
TGTTCTCCTGGCTCTGCATTGCATTCATATCGCCGGAGAAGGCCTGGAATGATGCGGGCTGGATGTTTATGTTCGGCATGCCCATGTTGCCCTGCATGCCCATGCCCATACCGGGCATCATGCCTACGCCCATGCCTGGCGCCATACCCATTCCCATTCCGGGTGCCATGCCCATTCCCATGTTCGGGGCCTGGCCCATTCCCATTGAAGCATCCGGCATTCCCATGCCCATGCCCATTCCCATTCCCATGTCCATCGAAGGTGCGGTCATCGACGGTCCTGGTCCGGGTGCTGGTGCCGACGGCGCCGGTGCGGGCGGCGGAGTCGGTGCGGGTTCCGGTTCCGGTTCTTTATTTTCGATAAAGTAGCTGTACAGGTCCTTTGCAAAATCAATCGGATACAGCTGCATTATCTTCGAATCTATAAGATCGCCTATCTGCATTCTGAAGGTGATCTTAACGAATGTATCCTGAAGGAAAGCAGAAACATCATCTGCCGGATCAAGGCTTCCCAGTTCCACAAGGCTTGCCTCCGGCGGCGAGATGTCGATCATCTTGCCAAGCATCGAAGAAAGCGATGTTGCCGCCGAACCCATCATCTGGTTCATGGCTTCGGATATGGCACTTAAGTGAAGCTCGCCGAGCTCTCCTTCGATGTTCGTTCCGTCGCCACCCATCATCAGGTCGGTGATGATCTTTACGTCATCCTCCTTAAGTACAAGTATATTGGTTCCTTCAAGACCGACCGTATATTTGATCTTTATAAAGACACACGGCCGTTCGTAATCTTCAAGTATCTGTCCCCATGTCGATAATGTAACGACAGGGGTGGTAATATTTACCTTCCTGTTAACGAGAGAATACAGTGTGGTGGCTGACGTGCCCATACTTATATTGGCTACTTCGCCTACCGCATCCTTCTCCACATCCGTCAGGAGGCTCTCATCCGGTCCGTTTCCTCCCGAACCGGCAGCGGCCGGTGCATCTGAAGTTGTATCTCCCGCTGCCCCTTCTGCGGCGGAACCTCCGTCAGCGGAATCACCGGTATCCATCATGCCATTCAGCAGGGCATTTATCTCATCCTGCGACAGCATACCATCCATATCCGCTACTCCTCCTCTCTAAGTACTTGTGTAACACGGACCGCATATGAATCCTTTGACGATCCCGGCAATGCCTTGAATTTCTTCAGGTTGCCCACATAGATCTCCATCTCGCTGTCAACCTTCGACCCCAATTTAATTATATCACCACATTGCAGATTAACAAAATCACTTACCGTGATCGTACTCTTGCCAAGCACAGCCTTGATCGGCATGCCTACCTTCCTGATCACGGATTCGATATATTCTACGTAGTTCTCATCCGAGCTCTCCTTCATGGAGGCGAACCAGTACTTGGTATTGAGCTTATCCATGACCGATTCAAGAGTGAAGTACGGTAAGCATACGTTCATAAGGCCCTCAACATCGCCTATCTTGATATTCAGAGTGACGATCGCTATCATCTCCGAGGGCGCTATTATCTGAGCAAACTGCGGGTTGGTCTCCACTCTCTCAAGTACCGGCGTTATGTCCACAACATTCTTCCATGGTTCCCTCAGAAGTCCTACGCATACGGCCATCATCTTATCGACTATGGTTCTCTCTATTTCAGAGAAGTCCCTGCTCTTCTCAAGAGGGCTACCCGGGCCGCCAAGCATCCTGTCTACCATCGTAAACCCAAGGTTTGCCGCGAGCTCAACCATGATACTTCCGTTCAACGGCTCAAAGCTCACAATGCCCAAAAGTACCGGGTTCGCAAGGGCTGTCGAAAATTCCGAAAATGTACAGGCCTCCGAGTTAACAACAGATACCTGGATATTCTTCCTCAGATACACGGGCAGATTGGTTGATAACAACCTGCCATAATGCTCAAATATTATCTCCAGCGTTCTCAAGTGTTCCTTAGAGAACTTCGCCGGTCGTCTGAAATCGTAATTCTTGGTACTTCGTTCGTCGCCGGAACTAATGTCATCGGCATCAAGTTCACCCGAGCTTAACGCTTGAAGCAGGCTGTCTATCTCATTTTGGGAGAGTACCTCACCCATCAAGCTCACCTCACCTTTTACGTATTGAAAATCCTACTGGAACTTGATGTCCCTGAAATATACTTCATAGATGAACTTAGACTCGAACATCGACTGAAGTTCATTAAGTATTTCCGTGGCAATTGCCTGGGTATTGACCGACGCCTCTTCCTTGGTATACTTACCGAATGTATTGTTGATAACGCTCTTTATCTTGCTCTCGTTGGCGCTTACGAGAGGCTGGAGCTCAGCATATTTCTCATCCGTCTTATCCAGTGACAGGGATACCGAGACAAGGGCGTAATGATCGGCTCCGTCATCACCGTGCTTAAGGGTAATGACCATTTCATCCTCAATGTTGTACGTCTCAGTGTCAAGAAGCGATATCTCCTTGGCTTCTCCCCCACCCTCGGGTGCCTTAACTTCCATGTTTAAGATCGATGCGATCTGGTTCACCAGGGCTACGGTCTTCTTGTTTGCGCTAACCGTAGAAAACATCATTATTCCGGTCAAGGCCACGTTGACGATCAACAGGGCCAGTATTATGACTGATAAGAGGTTCTTCTTCATTGATGCACATCTCCAATCCTTTAGTATGTACTGAGGGTATGATAAATCTTTATCTCCACACGCCTGTTCTTGGCGCGGCCCACTTCCGTCGAATTGTCGGCTATCGGAACATATTCGCCCCGGCCCGTATGCTTGACCATTGCAGGATCCAGTCCCGCGTTTGCTATAAGATAATTAAATACCGACAGTGCTCTCGCACTCGAGAGTTCATTATTATCGGCGAACCTGCTGGTATGGATGGGTACATTATCCGTATGTCCCTCAATCTCTATGATGGACTTGCCATACTTCTTAAGGATCACTCCTATCTTATCAAGTATGGGCATAGAATCTGTCTTTATCTGGTCGCTTCCGGAATCAAAGAGAAGGGCGCCGTTAAGCGTAAGCGACACATACTGGGATGTAAAATCCACATCTACCATGCCTTCCATACCCTGTTCCTGCAGGGCCTCTTCAATAAGCTCACTCAGAGCCTCCGATTCCTTAAGCTGTTCTTCCTTGATCTCATCCCACTTATCATCGTCCTCGGTGTTCTGTTCAGCTGCCTTGCCCATGGTGGTCATGTATTCATCAAGCTCATTGAGCTGGCTTACACCGTTCGATATAAGTATGCCGTCTCCCACTGCCTGAGCACCTCCGGTAAAGACCGAAAAGCTCTGAGTGAAAGATGCGGCTATGAGTTCAAACTTCTGTTTATCAACATCCGACATTGCAAACAACATAACGAAGAAGCACAAAAGCAGGTTCATCAGGTCTGCAAAGGTCGATTGCCACGCCGGCGCGCCTTTCGGCGGTTCTTCTGCCTTGCGTTTGGCCATTACTCTTCTCCCCCTTCTTCTCCCTTACCAAGACTGCCCCTCATATCAGGCGAAAGGAATGACTTAAGCTTTTCTTCGATAACCCTGGGGTTCTCACCCGCCTGTATGGAGAGAAGTCCTTCGACAATGATCTCCTTGACATGCATCTCTCCGTCATTTATCGATTTAAGCTTGGTCGCCACAGGTGTACAAAGCCAGTTGGCAAGCACCGAACCATAGAAAGTCGTAATAAGGGCAACAGCCATATTGGGACCCAGCGTTGATACATCATCCATGTGATAAAGCATCATAACCAGTCCGATGAGGGTACCGATCATACCCCAGGCAGGACCCATGGCTCCCAGATTCTCCCAAAACCCTATGTTGTTGCGGTGACGACCGTCTATGCTTACGAGCTCCGTTTCCATAATACCCCTTACAAGATCGGGGTCAGTACCGTCGACGATAAGCATGATACCCTTCTGAAGAAAGGCATCATCAAGTTCACCCGCCGCTTCTTCTAACGAAAGAAGCCCTTCCTTACGCGCGACATTGGAGAGATCGATGATCTTCTGGATCACTGAGCCCGCGTCAAGGGATGGCACCTTAAATGCTATCTTGATACTTTTAAGTCCTGTCAGGAAATCAGCGATGCTGTAACTTGCAAAGATCGCAGCCGTAGCACCACCGAATGTGATCATTGCACTGGGAGCATCCAGGAAATACTTGATTCCGGCAAACCCGTCCGCACCCAGTCCAATCGATATGATCATAAATACAAAACCGGCAACAATACCGATCAGTGTAGCAATATCCAATACTCCCACCTACCTAATGAGCATAATAAACCCTTTTACAAGATTTTACTAGATTTTCCGCAATTTGTCTATTCAATTTAAAAAATTTATGGCGGGAGCAAGGCTCCCGCCACTAATTTTATCATAGTTTATCTCTTAAGATTTGTAAGTTCTTCGATCATGGTATCGGAAACTGTGATTATTCGGCTGTTGGCCTGGAAGCCACGCTGTGTTGTGATCATTTCGGTAAACTCCTGGGAAAGGTCTACATTGGACATTTCCAGAACACCCGACTTGAACGCGCCGGCACCGTCAGCGGTAACATCCTTACCTATGCCATCGAACTGACCGGAGTTCATGGTTGACTGATAAAGGTTCTCTCCTATCTTCTCAAGACCGGAAGGGTTAGAGAAGGACGCAACGGCTATCTGGCCAAGAAGCTTGGTCGTTCCGTTATCGTATGTAGCGTAAATCTTGCCGTCCTGCTGAACTGCAACACCGGACATATCACCCACCTTACGGCCTGCGTAATTACCGTTGTAATCACCCGAAGTTCCGTATATCGTGGAGGTTCCGTTATTATCATACATGGTAGATGTATCAAAGGCTATCTCTATCGGCTCGGTTACGGTCGGATCCACAACATCATCGGTAACCCGGTTAAAGCCGGCCATTCCTATGGTCAGCTGGGCCTTGGTCTCGGGAGCCCCCGGCTGATCGTTCGGATTGGCTGAATATCCTTTGAATTTACCTGTTGTCGTATCATAATGAAGATATATCTCCTGTGCTCCGTCTATATCAACAAGTCCTTCAAGAGTTGTCGCATCCGGATCGACCAGGGATTTATTGGTCTGCGAATCGATAAGATCCGTAACCTTAAGCTGGTATACGCCCTCTTCCAGATCCTGCCTGTCTTCTCCTACCATCTGGTAGTTCCTTAAGGCGAACTTGGCAACATACGAATAACCCTGCTTGTCATAGAAGGAAATATTGAGGATCTGTCCGTCTGTCGATGAAACACCCGGTGAGTTCTTATCAAGTATTCCGGTCACATAGGCCTGTGTCGTCTGTTCCGGTTCGGAAACCATCTTTTCGGGTGACATTATCTTAAGCGGTGTTACGGTATCCTGTTTAATGGTTCCCGGCATATTCGGATCCTCCTGCCAGCCCATAACATTGAAACCGTTACTTGTCATGGCAAGATTTCCGGCGCCGTCAACATAGAACGAACCCGCACGTGTGAAATAATTGCTGGAACCGTCGTTAACGATAAAGAAAGAGTTACCCGTTATCTGTATATCGAAGGGATTACCCGTCGACTGTGAAGCTCCCGCGGTAGTTATCGCAGTATTGATGGCACCTGTCGAAACACCAAGACCTATCTGCTTGGCATTGATTCCGGCGCGGCCTGTATCGGGATTGGCTCCCGATGCATTTGATGTTGTCTGATACATAAGTTCCTGGAAGGTAACCGAATTGGATTTATATGCCACTGTGTTAACATTGGCTATATTGTTACCTATAACATCCATCTTGCTCTGGTGGGTACGAAGACCTGCAACACCAGAAAAAAGTGATCTCATCATAATCAATGACCTCCTTTATGATGTGTATCCCCTCCGTCATTCGGGGATACCTAAGCCTCCCTAAGGTCCGGCTTAAACTATGACAGCTCCATCGATATTAGTGAAAACATTATCCTTTATCTCTGTTTCATTCATGGCTGTGATCACCGTTGAATTTTTCACATTTACGATAAAAGCCATCTGATCCATTAGTACCAGTGACTCATTGATTCCCTTCTCGTTTGCCTTTTGCATCCCTGCATTCAGCCTGTCTATCTGACTTCCGGTAAGTTCAATATCCCGATCCTTAAGCCTTGATGAAGCATGCTTGGAAAACTTGAGGCTGTCAAAAACATCCGAGAATGATTTTGCCACATCATTATTATCGGTTTTTTTACCGGCAGGCTGTTTTAAATAACTGTCTGTAACCTGTTCTATGGAAGGGAATGGTCCGCCTGTTATGTTCATCGGTATTCCTCCTTCTCATCTCTCTATTCTGTTTTCTCTTCTTCATCAAGTGCAGATGTCAGCTGATTCATCCTTTCAACGTACTGATTGAACTTGTCGACGGTATCCTGACCAAGATACCCCTTCTGATAAGGTGTCATATCGTTATATACATCCGAAAGGTTGTCGATCACGCTCTTGTATTCAGGCGATAATCCCGAAATATTGGGAAGCTTGTTGAGGCTTAATTTAAAGTCCTCTGCCAGTCCCATCGCATTCGAATAATCGGGATCGATAACCGAATCAAGATCGTCGATATTGTATTTCTTGCCGTTAACGGTAAGAAAAGCCTTGGTTCCTTCGCTGGAAACAAAATCAACCTTCCCCTGCGTATATACGGTCTCACCCGAAGCTCCCGTTGACTTAACTATTACTTCCTTGCCAACAAGACTTGTTGCCCTCTGCAGGTCCATATTCGATGACAGGTTGTTCATTGCCTCAAGCTCCGAGAACTGGGCGTACTGGGCAATGTACTCAGTATTTGATGTTGGCTCCATGGGATCCTGATATTTCATCTGAGCCACCAGAAGCTGGAGAAACGAATCCTTGTCCATCGCCGAACCGGCTTTCCTGTTGGCTTCTTCTCCCGTGCCCTTGGTTCCCGCTGCAGTTGTATTTGCCGTATTCTGCATCAGTTTACCGTTTACAACCGGTGCTGCCAAACCCATTCCGTCCATCATATCACTCCTTTCATAATGATCTTAAGCTGTAAAATCGACGCTTGTTCCGTTGGCTTCCATCATTTCGGCCGCCAGCTGTTCTTCTTCTGTAAGTTCCTCGAGTTCTTCTTCTGTAAGATCGTTTAAGTTAAGCCTTCTTCTTGCCGTTCTTCCTATGCCTTCGCTTCTTCTTTCCTGTCCGCCTTCGCTTCCTCTTTCATTGCCCTGATTGAGGCTTCTGTCCAGGTCATATCCGGCCACTGCCACTTCTATGGCTTCTACCCGCTGTCCCTGTTCCTCAAATGTCTGAAGCAGCTGTGTAAGCTGACCTTCAAGTACTGCCTTTACGGCCTCGTTCTGGACCAGGATATTGGCGGTTACCACACCTCCGCTTGTTGCAACCGACAGATTCACCGTTCCCAGTGAAGCCGGATGCAGCTGGAGTTCCATTGTTGTCGAATCTTCGGTGATGTTTACCTTTATCCGGTCGGTAACCTGTTCCATTATGCTTCTTGCATCCACATAAGGCTGAGTTCCGTCACCGGCTGCCGTAACGGCTGCTGCCTGATCACCCTGCAGGTTCTCAACAAATGACTGGCCCGGCATTGCTTCCTGCATCTGACCGTCCTGCTTACGGTCATCCATCATCTGTGAAACCCTTCTCTGCATGGTTGCATTTTCGGTTGACGTTTCCCTGATGATGGGATCACCGGAAGATCCTTCCCTGTTGATCTCCACCCTGATACCCTTATTATCACCAAGTGCCCTGTCATCCTCTTTCTCATCATCTTCCGGTATTGAATCAAACGGTCCGTCCTGTGCCGTACCTATGACCTCCGGTTCATTCTCCTTCATGGCTTCAAGGATTTCGTTTATCTCTCCGGCTGTGATACCGAATTCTTCATTCAGTTCATCAAGTGCCGCAAGTGCGGTTTCGGTAACCGAATTGATGCTCGCAAGAAGATTCTCATTGGTAACCAGCGCAAGCGCATCCTCTTCTCCCGCAAGATCGATCATAAGGTCCTTCAGATTTCCTGCGTCAAGCAGGTCGAGGGGGGAGAGTCCCATGCTTGCCATTGCCTCTTCAAGCTCTTCGTCGCTTACCGACAGCTCATCCTTTATGGCATCCATAACCTTGGAAGCCTTATCCTCCAAAGCCTTGCAGACCTTCTCATCATCCGGTCTCTTATCCTTTACATCTGTCACCTCGGCCGGTTTCTGTTTCGCGTCATCATTTTTGATCCCTCTCGATTCGGCGGTCTGTGCCTTTTTGATACCCATACGGCTTCCGTCCGCCTGTCTGGCTGTCGAAGGATCCGACTGATTTGCCTGAGCCAGTCCGTTCTTTGCTACCGCTCCATTCAGGACATCCATAAACATTCCGCCCTTGCCGTCCTGCTTTCCCGGCGCATCAATGCCGCCTGTTGCCTGAAAGCTTAACATGACGTCTTTTATTGGTGCTGTTCCCATGTTTTCCTCCTTTCTTCCGTATTTTGAACAATTCATGACCGTCTTAAAATACGACAGATATCTGCTGTCCTGAATTATTCAATACATATATCGGACAAATTCCCAAAAATATTAGAAAAATTATTCGGGATCCATTATCTTGGTAAGGGAAGACGCTATCTTGGGATCCATGACATTTAATATCTTTGCCCTGCTCGACGCATCCATCGCGCCCAGTATCCTGGCTACAAGATCAAGGTTAGAAGACATCTCCTCGAAAACCTTTGCAGCGCTCTTGGGCTTCATTTCGGTATATGCCTTAACATATTCCGACAGCTCCTCATCCTCGGCCATCTGCTTAACAACCTGCTTGTAAAGGTATTCGGCATTATCCGGGTCTATACTCTCATAATATGTCCTGTAATTGGCTATATCCGGAGCCTGGTCCGCAAAAACAACCTCCTCATAGAATTCGGTCTTAAGCTTCTGGAATTCCACCTGAGAGTCTTCAAAGGTCTTAAGTCTCCTGATCTCTTCCTTGAGGGTCGCTACCTCTTCCGATGAAGATGAACTTGACGACTCCTGCTGTTCCTTTAAAACCTCATTTTCGGCACGGAGTCTTTCAACCTCCGCAACTGCCTCGTTAAGGTCCTTGAACTCCCCCTCCTCCTCTACATAAACATCCTTCTCGGGAAGGATCTTGTTTATCACCGGGACATTCTTAAATACCGGAGTCATTATACCGGAACCGAATCCGCCTACATCGAGCTTTATGAGCAATGCCAGAATGGCAAGCCATACAAGTACGATAAAAAGGGTGATAAGGGCCATGGACAGGGAGCCTTCATCCTCGTCCTCCTCCGCATCGACATACATAGCGCCCCCGTCTCCCACTGTTGTGTCAAAGCCCCTGCCGGCTTTCTTGAGTGCCTTTTTCTCCGCTTTTTCTC
>DPZM01000160.1 GCA_003535955.1 Lachnospiraceae bacterium
CAGCTTGTATCCCCGGCGGAGGATAAACTTATGGCATGGGCGAAAGCTCATATGCAAAGATACGAGGAACCGGTGAGGAAAAACAGGAAGATGGTCTGGCAGGATTCCTTTATCGATATGATGCGTGAGGTGATCTATCCTGATATGGAGGATTATCATCTCCTGATCGCAAAATCAAAGGGCAGTAAATATGAAAACTATCTTCATGATATGACGGAAATGGCACAGGATAAGTTCCTTGCCTATCTTGATGAACTAAGGAAGTCCGGCATAAACGCACCGGAGATAACAAGACAGCAATTGCATCTTTTGCTGACTGCTTATCTTACGGCTCTGTTTGAACCCGTGGTACACAATTATCCCAAAGAGGAGGCGAACGAAGCCTTGGCGACGCTGGAGAAGTTTTTCCTTCCAGGCTGGAAGAAAATGATGAATGTATGACCCACTGTACAATTTAATATAAAAGAATCCATACTCACCGTCCGGTTCCGAAAGGGATCGGGCGGTGAGGTCGTTTTAGGGGTTAGCTAACAAAAAGGAGAAATGTTAACGTAAGGAGATGAAAACAATGAACGAAGAAGCATCAAAAGAAGAAAAGAAGTGGTTTGGCACATTGCTGTCCTATGCAAAGGGCAGCGGAGGAAAACTGGGGCTGTCGGTGGTTTTTTCGATGGTAAGCCTTCTTGCGGGACTCGTGCCTTACTACTGTGTTTACGGGATACTTGATGGGTATATCACGGGCAGTCTTGATAAAACATATTTATTGAACCGGTGTCTTACCGCATTATGTGCATATCTGATTAAGGTGATCTGCTTCGGGATATCAACCGGGATATCGCATTATGTGGCATTCAATGTCCTGGAAGGGTTAAGGCTTAAAGTCGCGGATGTCTTCTTTAAGGCTCCGCTTGGGGAAGTGTATGCTCATTCGATCGGTGAGATAAAGAGCGTGATCGTTGACAAGATTGAAGATATAGAGCCGCCTCTTGCACATGTCGTCCCGGAAGGAGCCGGTCATATCCTCCTCCCCATCGTATGTTTCGCTGCACTTATCATGGTTGATATACGCGTGGCCCTTGCTTCACTTCTGGCCCTGCCTATAGGAATGATATTCATGATGCTGACATTTAAATTGAGCGGTAAGAACATGACAAAATATCAGGAAGCAAATGCCCATATGAGCAGTATGATCGTTGAATATGTGGAAGGTATCGAAGTCATCAAAGCATTTGGAAAGGCAGGGGTAAGCTATGAGAAATTCGCAGGTTCCATCAGGGATTACAGGGATTTTGTGATCGAATGGCTAAGATCGACCTGGGTGACCATGAAGCTGGCTTTTGCCTTTATGCCGGCCACACTGCTTGGAGTGGTTCCGGTAAGTATCCTGCTTGTTGGGAAGGGAAGCATGACGGTATCGGAAATGGCGCTTTCGGTTATGCTCGCTATGTCCATGGTGATAAGCATGACCAAGATCGAGGTCTTTTCAAACGGGCTCAGACAGATGCAGTATACGGTACTTGAGATACAGAAATTCTTAAGGATAAGGAGCCTTTCAGAACCCGAGAAAGAGAAGCTTCCGGAGAGTCATACTATCGAACTTAAGGATGTGCATTTTACATATGATGAAGAACAGGGGGAAGTACTTCACGGGATAGATCTTACCATGAACGAAGGGAGTTTTACGGCTCTGGTAGGCCCGAGCGGCGGGGGTAAATCCACAGTGGCTAAGCTCATAGCCAGGTTCTGGGATGTGAGCGGCGGAAGCATCAGTATCGGAGGTATAAACATAAAAGATATCAAGGTGACTTCGCTTGCAAATATCGTAAGCTTCGTAACACAGGACAATTTCCTCTTTTCAAGATCGATCATGGAGAACATACGGCTCGGGAAACCCGATGCCACGGATGAAGAAGTGATAAATGCTGCAAAGTCAGCATGCTGTGATGATTTTATACGAAAGCTTCCGGATGGATACAATACATCTGCGGGAGAGGCCGGCAAACGCCTGTCGGGAGGTGAGAGACAGCGTATCGCCATAGCCCGTATGATGCTTAAGAATGCCCCCATCGTAATACTGGATGAAGCGACGGCCTTTACTGACCCGGAGAATGAGACAAAACTTCAGGAGTCCATTGCCAACCTGACAAAGGGTAAGACATTGCTGGTGATCGCTCACAGGCTTTCGACGATCAAAAATGCAGACAGGATCGTAGTATTAAACGACGGACGTATCGAAGATATGGGAACACAGGAAGAGCTTATGGTCAGATCTGATCTGTATAAGAGAATGTGGCAGGCTCATATAGGTGCAAAAAACTGGGCTGCAGGAAGAATAAAGGAAGCGTAAAGGAGGCATAAGATATGTTTAGGACTGTAAAGAGGATCATAGACTGGTGCGGAGAATTCAAGGCAAGCCTGTTTATCGGATTTGTATTTTCATTTTTTTCATCATGGGCTGTGGCGGCTCCTGTCGCTTATTCGGGATACGTTATCGGAAGGATCATTGCCGATCTAAGGAACGGCAGCGGCATCGATCAAAGGCTTGCCGTAAGAAGCCTGTTTATGATAATGCTGATGGTATGCGCCAGGTTCCTGTTTGATTACTTAAAGGCGCGCTTTCATGAAAAGATAGGATATGAGCTTGTTGCAAGAGACCGGCTTAAAATAGGGGAAGCTCTTAAACGTGTATCCTTGGGATACTTTCAGACGAATGATACCGGAGCAATATTAAATGCCATAACTACGGGACTGGCGACTCTTGAAAACATGGGAATCAGGATGGTCGACGGCTTTATCGGCGGGTATCTTAATTTCCTGTGTGTACTGTTATTCCTTGCATTTACAATACCGGAATGTGCTCTTATAGCTCTGGCCGGTGTATTTGTCTCGTTTCTGTTCCTTTTAATGATATCGAAGCACAGCAGTGCCAATACAAAGGTGTTGAACGCAGAGAACGAACGCCTTACAAGAGCTGCGCTTGAATATACCAGGGGACTGCCGGTTGTCAAATCCTTTGGAATGGAAGGAACGTCCGTAAGGGATTTTACACAGGCCTGTGCAAGTGCAAAAAGGATAGCGCTAAAGATAGAGTGCGGTTTCATTCCATATAACTGCCTTCACATCTATGCACTTAAGGCAGCAAGCGTCTGGATGATCATTGCGGTCATGTGTGCCGGGCTTGCGGGTAAGCTTGAGCTATCCATGGTGCTTATCGTATCCTTCCTGTCAATGTCGATATTCAACTCAGTAGAGCCCATAGCAGACAGTGCCCATGTTCTGTCTGTTATCAATAATGCGTTCGATAAGATGGAGATGTTTTCGGATACCAATCTTCTGGATGTGGAAGGGACGGATATAAAACCAAAGAACCATGATATTGATTTTTCCAATGTGGATTTTTCGTATTCCGATGCTTCGTCAACAGAAAACAGGAAAGTCCTTAAAGATGTTTCCTTTACGATCCCTGAAGGGTCCACCACAGCGATCGTAGGTCCTTCGGGAAGCGGAAAGACCACGATCTGTAACCTTATCGCAAGATTCTATGATGTAACGGGAGGCAGGATCACGCTTGGCGGGACCGATGTGAGAGAATATAGCTTAGACAGCCTGCTTAAGAATATCTCCATGGTATTTCAGAACGTATATCTGTTTAACGATACCATCCGTGCAAACATCTGCTTCGGCAGGGATAACGTAACGGAAGAAGAAATGATCGAAGCGGCAAAGAAGGCCCGCTGCCATGATTTTATCATGGAGCTGCCGGACGGATACGATACCGTGATCGGTGAAGGCGGCGGTACACTCTCGGGCGGTCAGAAGCAGAGGATATCCATAGCCAGGGCGATCCTTAAGGATTCCCCGATAATTATCCTTGATGAGTCGACGGCAAGCATCGATCCGGAGAATGAACACCTTATACAGGGTGCTATAACAGAACTTTCAAGGGGCAAGACAGTGATAATAATCGCCCACAGGCTCGCAACGATCGAAGCGGCGGACCAGATACTCGTAGTTGATGACGGAAGGATCGTTGAAAAGGGACGGCACAGTGAACTGGTAAACCTTGGAGGCAGATATGCAGGTTTTGTAAAGATCAGGCAGCAGGCCGAAAACTGGAAGATCGCAGCTGTTTCCGCTTGATTTCACCATCGGCATCTTGAAAAAATACGGTCGATATTGTATGGTAGGGTTACAAGGATAACTATGCCCTTTGGGAAAAACATAGTTACTGACTTGCCATTATGTGCAGGAGGTGCGGATATGTATTTACAGGCGAATGAATTAAAAATAGGTATGCGTGCAACAGTTGAGCAGCTAAGCCATATCCTTAATAAAGGGATGGATATATTGAGCCTGATG
>DPZM01000028.1 GCA_003535955.1 Lachnospiraceae bacterium
CTTGATAAGACGGACATTGATCTTCAGGTGCTTGGTGTTGGTCCTGACGGACATCTGGGCTTTAACGAGCCGGGAGCATTCCTCTATGAGAAGGCTCACAAGGAGACACTTGAGGACTCGACGATCGACGCGAACACAAGGTTCTTCAACAACCGTGACGAGGTTCCGAGGTATGCCGTTACCATGGGTATGGGCTCAATAATGAAGGCTAAGACCCTTCTTATGATCATAAACGGCAATAAGCAGGATGCTGCTAGGAAGCTCCTTATGGATGACAAGATCGATCCTCAGTGCCCCGCAACCTTTATGAGAATGCACAGGGATGCCATAGTTGTCATTGAGAAGAAGCTCGCCGATGAGATAGGATATAAGGGCTGAGGAGACCGGTACTATAAGTATTTCCACGGTATATGCCGATATATATTGTGAAGGGAAGAACATACCTGTATTGAATGGATGCGATACATAAGGAGGTGATCCCATGATCAATATGGTCGGCGTTGAATATGCACACGATCCGCCGCCAATGCTTACCGATATACCTGCAGTAGCCTCTGCAATGCCTTATAACAGGCTGAGGCGAAACAAGGATAAGGACAGGGAAGGTTCTAAGAAAAGGAGGAACACGGCATTGGAATTACTGGTGGATAAGGAAAGAGACGAAATGCCCGGACAGATGGGCTGTTTCTTCGAAGCAAGAGCGTGAATGAGTCAGGAAGCTGCATCCCGGCTCATTCTTTTTGCGTAAAATACGGTCATGCTACTTACTTGTGTTTGTAAGTGCTTTGGTTTATAATGTATTTATTATTACTATGTAATGAATCCGGAGAAGATCAAATGACATTTTCCCTTAGAACCAAAGTCATACTGTTCATCGTATTTATGATGCTTTTCATAGGAGCTGCCGGTGGTATTTTCAGCAAGAGCTTTGTCAACAGTGTTGTCACGAATGAATATAAGGAGCGGTCAAGAAAGATTGCTTCCGTTGTGGCCGGTGTTGTTGATCCTGATAAGGTCAAGACTGTAAGGGATGCTGCGCTTGAAGTATACGAAGCATCGGATACCCATGTGCTCAGTGATGAATGGGGAAGCTCCGAGTTTGATGCATATGTTGCTCAATATAAACCTATAGAGCAGATGGATGAATATAAGGACCTCCTTAAGCAGCTTCAGAGTATACAGCAGGCCAGTGAGGCCGATGCGGTCTACCTTGCATATGTGGACCCCGATGACAAGATAGCTATGTATCTGGTGGACGGATCTGCCGTGGATGTATGCCCGGTAGGGTGTCTTGATAACTATGAGGCGGGTTTTACTGACAGGGCGACAATGGAAGCAACGGGTATACCGCCCTATGAGACAAGAACAAATGCCTATGGCTGGCTTATCACGGCGGGTGTTCCGATCAGATATAATGACGAGGTTGTTGCTTATGCTTATGATGACCTGTCAATGGATTATGTTGAATCGGTGATCGACAGGTACTCTTCCATAGGGATCATGGCCATTATTATCTGCCTGATCCTTGTGTGTGCAGTTGGTGTCTTTCTTATGAACCAGTTTGTTGTCAACCCTATCAGGAAGCTTACCGATGTGGCATCCAAGTACCGGATAGTTAATGACAAGATGGGAAATCTTGAGTCATCCGCCTTCAGTGAGCTTAATATAAAGACGGGTGATGAGATCGAAGTTCTGGCGGAATCAATGAAGAAGCTTGAGGCCGATCTCAATGATCAGATAGAGAACCTCTTTGCCACAAGACAGGAACTTATATCCACCAGGGAGCATGCCGATATCATGAGTGAGATGGCCAACAGGGATGCCCTTACGGGAATAAGGAACAAACGGGGATACGAGACAGAGATACAGCGGATCAATAAGGGAATCGCAATGGGCAACACAAAGGTTGGAGTTGTCATGGTCGATATGAACGATCTTAAGGAAGTTAACGATCAGTACGGACATGAGAAGGGTGACAAGGTAATATGCAGCCTGTGTGACATGCTGTGCTCGGTATTTAAACGTTCACCCGTGTTCCGTATAGGCGGTGATGAATTTGTGGTGGTCGTATCCAATTTCGATTACATAAATCTTGAGAGCAATGTCGACAAGTTCAAGAAAAGCGTTGAACATAACATAAAAGAGAGTGAACTTGAGCCTTGGGAGAGGGCGAGCGCAGCCATCGGGTATGCCATATTCGAAGAAGGCAGGGATATTGCGATCGAGGACACACTTAAGCGGGCAGATGAGCAGATGTATGCCTGCAAACAGGAAATGAAGGAAAAATACAATAGTTTAACGGAGATGAAAAGGGATAAATGAATACGATAATTTCAATGATTTCGGAGCATGTGTCTGGGGCCTTTGAGAAGGCGGGATATGATAAGACCTACGGGAAGGTTACCTTAAGCAACAGGCCTGACCTGTGCGAATACCAGTGTAACGGAGCGATGGCGGCGGCTAAGCAGTATAAGAAGGCGCCGCTTGTTATTGCCACAGATGTTGCGGCTTATCTTAAGGAGGATGAGGTTTTTTCTGAAGCCGATGCAGCGGCACCGGGTTTTCTCAATCTTAAGATAAGCGATGAATTTCTGACGGATTATCTCGGTAAGATGCGAAACGCCGATAAGTTCGGCCTGTCTGTTAAGGAAAAGGGTGATAAGGTAATCATTGATTACGGCGGCCCCAATGTTGCCAAGCCTCTGCATGTCGGGCATCTGCGTTCGGCTATAATAGGAGAATCATTAAAGCGGATCCTTCGCTATGCGGGGGATGAGGTGACCGGGGATATACATCTTGGTGACTGGGGACTTCAGATGGGTCTTATAATGGCCGAGTTGAGGAGAAGAAGGCCTGACCTGCCCTATTTTGATACAAACTTTACGGGTGACTATCCGGCCGAACCTCCCTTTACATTATCTGAGCTGGAAGAAATATATCCCACGGCTTCCGCAAGATCCAAGGAGGATGAGGACTTTAAGAATGAAGCCATGAATGATACCTTTATGCTTCAGAAAGGGGATAAGGGCCGTACTGCCCTGTGGCAGCACATTATGAGCGTTTCCATTCCCGACCTTAAGCGTAATTACGAGAAGCTTAATGTATCATTTGAACTCTGGAAGGGTGAATCGGACGCAGGTCCATACATAGACGGAATAGTAGATACGGTGAAAACGAAAGGACTTGCATACGAGAGTGAGGGGGCCCTCGTGGTAGATGTTAAGGAGGAGACGGACACCAAGGAGATTCCACCCTGTATGATCCTTAAGTCGGATGGCGCGGCACTATATACCACGACGGACCTGGCGACCCTGTCAGAACGCCGTTTGGATTTTGATCCCGACAGGGTCCTCTATGTTGCAGACAAGCGCCAGGAGATGCATTTTACCCAGGTATTCCGCTGCGCTAAGAAGGCAGGGATCGTAAGCAGTGATACAGGACTTGGGTTCCTCGGTTTCGGTACCATGAACGGTAAGGACGGTAAGCCCTTTAAGACCCGTGAGGGCGGGGTTATGCGCCTTGAAGTCCTGCTGAATGATATAAAAGAGGAAATGTATAATAAAATAAAGGATAATCATGAGGTGGCTGAGGATGAGGCAAGAGCTACCGCAGGGATAGTTGCTCTTGCGGCCGTTAAGTACGGTGATCTGTCCAATCAGGCTTCCAAGGATTATATTTTCGATACCGATAAGTTTACCTCTTTTGAGGGCAACACGGGTCCTTATATCCTCTATACGATCGTCAGGATAAAATCGATCCTCAATAAATACGCCGAGGCCGGCGGAAGTGTGGAAGGGCTTGAATTCAACAGCTCTCTCAATGATACGGAGAAGGCGCTCATGCTTGAGCTTGTCAAGTTCTCTCAGGCTGTGACGAGTGCGTATGAGGAGCTTGCCCCCCATAAGATATGTGCTTTTATCTATGATGTTGCCAATGCCTTCAACCGTTTTTATCACGAGAACAGGATCCTTGGTGAAGAGGATAAGGTTAAGAAGGAGGGTTTCCTTGCGCTCCTTAAGGTAACCATGGAAGTGCTCGAAACGGGAATAGACCTTTTGGGCTTCTCGTCACCCGAGAAGATGTAAGTATTGGTCATAAGGGGGCCTGCTTGCGGTGGATGCCTTATGACGGGTGGAAAGAAGATTATAAATTGTAAACCGATATGAGGTGGCAAATTAATGAATAGTGAACCAAACAGGCAGGAACCGCACCCGGTCCGTATAGGTCGTGAACTTGCCCACCACGGGTCTATAGTTGATTTTTACACGGATACAATGAAGCTTCCGGACGGGCGGGAGGAGATATTCGACTTCATACGGCACAGGGGAGCGGCTGCAGTCATACCTGTCCTTGAAGATGGGCGGATACTCATGGTGAGGCAGCACAGAAATGCTGTCGATGCCTATACTATCGAGATACCGGCCGGGGGACTTGATTCTCCTGATGAGCCCACCCACGAATGCGCCTACAGGGAGCTTGAGGAGGAGACAGGTTTCTATGCGGAAAGGGAAGATGTGACTTTCCTTCTTAGCTTTTATTCCGCGGTAGCATACTGTAATGAAAAGATTGATATCTACGTAGCGAGAAATCTTACGAGGACAGGCCAGCACCTTGATGATGATGAATACATAGATGTGCATGCCTACACGATAGATGAGCTTACGCAGATGGTCTTTGACGGTAAGATCATAGACGGGAAGACGATAGCGGGGCTGATGGCCTACAGGGCTAAGTTTATAAACTGAATATCAAGTTTACATATCGAAGAGAGTGCTCATGGTGTTATGTTAACCATGAGCGCTCTTTTATGTAAATCGGAAATGAATTATATTTTTTTTACAGATGATCTTACTAGATGTTGTTATCTGCAAAGATGTCGGGACAATATCTTGCGTATCTGTGTAAAAATCACCCAAACACTAGGAAATATGCGGAAAATTGCAATTGCTTTTCGCCCGGAATCTTATTATAATATGTATTGTCTGGTACATAAATCCCAGCTTTTTTTATGGGAAGAAGGGTTTACAGGGTTACATGGATCAAGCTGTTAACGATTACATATCGTATTTACATAATGTCAAGAAAGCATCGCTTAATACAGAACAGTCCTACCACAGGGATCTTAAGAAGCTGGCTGTTTATCTGAACGATAAGGGCATTAAGGATATTGAGGATGTAAACGACAAGGTGCTTCTTGCATATATTGAAGATCTTCAGGCCGGCGGGGCCAAGGCCTCCACGGTATCCAGATCGATCGCGTCGATCAAGGCATTCTTCCATTACATACATTCAAAGGATATGATAAGCAAGGATCCTTCCTTATTGTTGAAGGCTCCCAAGATCGAGAAGAAGCTCCCCGAGATACTTACCACGGAAGAGGTTATACGGCTGCTTGAACAGCCTAAGGGTGATTCGCCCAAGGAACTTCGGGACAAGGCCATGCTTGAACTTCTGTATGCAACCGGGATCCGTGTTACCGAGCTTATCAATCTTCATGTAGCCGATGTCAACCTGAAGATGAGTTATCTGGTTTGCAGGGAGGGTAGCAAGGAGAGGGTGATCCCCTTCGGAAGCGAAGCCAAGGATGCGATGCAGCATTATCTCAAGTCGGCAAGGGATGCGATGATCCTTGAAAAGTCATGCGATCTTCTCTTTGCCAATTGCTCGGGACAGCATATGAGCAGGCAGGGATTCTGGAAACTTATAAAATATTATGCCAAGAAAGCCGGTATAGCAGCGGATATTACACCGCATACCTTAAGACATTCATTTGCGGCGCATCTGGTCCAGAACGGAGCCGATCTAAGGAGCGTCCAGGAGATGTTGGGGCATTCGGATATATCGACCACGCAGGTATACGCGAACTTGAATCACAACCATATCCGGGAGGTTTATTCCAAGGCTCATCCGCGAGGATGAGCCTTGCGCTGTAAAAAAGAGAAAGAGTAGTGTAAAGTATGAAGATGCTTCTGCCGCCCAACTGGGACAAGCCCGGTAAGGGCAATGACAAACTGTGTGCGAAGTTCGGTAAAAAAGTGTATTATAAAACAGGCTTCAGCCTGAATTACAGATACTATGAGCCACCTGCCGGGAATGGTAAGCTTATGCCGCTTGTTCTCTACCTTCACGGAGCCGATGCTGCCGGGGATGATAATGAGCTTCAACTTTCAATGCATGATATCGGGACTTTTCTCGTCAGGGATGATCTGGCCGGACGGTACCCCTGTTATATCCTTGCTCCCCAGTACGGCGAGATGAAGCATTGGGCAATGCCGGAGATCAAGGATCTTTTGTGGGATCTTGTCGATGACACGATAAAGGACCACCCTGATATAGATGTCAACAGGGTATATATATACGGCTACAGTGCCGGCGGGGTGGGAACTCTCCGCCTTATAAAGGAGAGGCCCGGATTCTTTGCTTCGGCCCTGTCCATATGCGGGGCGACGGGAAGCTGGAATATAGAGAACCTGCTGAAGACTCCCCTGTATATGGTCCACGCGGCGGATGATACGATAGTTAAGGCAACTTACAGGACCAAGGAGACGGGCTTGCCGGGTAACTACGGATCGGCAGATATTTACGACCGCTTCGGAGGGGAACATAAGGATATGATATACGATGAGTATCCGCCGGGGTTTATGAAAGAGCATTTCGGAGTTAATCCCCACTGCTCATGGGTAGCTGTTTCGGACTTAAGGAACCTTAAGATCTGGGAGTGGCTCTTTTCCCAAAAACTTAAGGACAGCGACAGATGGTTGGGGATCAGGCAGCACTGACGAATATACATATATTATAAACGGATTGAAGTGAACATGGATGATATCGTAAGTCATATCATATATATGGACAATGCGGCAACTGTAAGGCTTAAGGATGAGGCCCTTACCGCCATGATGCCATATCTGAAAGGCTCCTATGCCAACCCGGGCGGAATATATGATTTTGCCCAGAGAGTAAGGAAGGATGTTGCTGCGGCCAGGGAAGACATCGCCAAAGCTATAGGAGCTCATCCCACGGAGATCTTCTTTACAAGCGGCGGCAGTGAATCCGACAATCAGGCCATACGTGGCGTGGCAGAGCTTAAGTCCGCTTCCCTTCCCCATATCATAACCTCATCATTTGAACATCACGCTGTTTTAAATATATGCAGATATCTTGAGAGAAAGGGCCTGGCACGTGTTAGTTATGTAAACCCTGATCCTTCGGGCTTCATCGATCCGGATGTCTTGGAGAGGCAGATAGAGAAGGATACGGTCCTTATCTCTGTGATGATGGTAAATAACGAGCTTGGGACCATACAACCGGTTCGTGAATTAGGAGCCATCGCTAAGGAGCACGGCATCCTTTTCCATACGGATGCGGTAGCGGCCACGGGGCATCTTCCCATTGATGTTAAGGAGATGAACATAGACCTTATGTCGGCAAGCGGACACAAATTCGGAGGGCCCAAGGGTGCCGGCTTTCTGTATGTAAGGGCAAATCTTAAGCTCCCTGCTCTTATTTACGGCGGCAGTCAGGAAAGGGGCAGAAGGGCCGGCACGGAGAACGTTCCGGGAATTATCGGTATGGCCGCTGCCCTTAAGACTATGAATGACAATATGGAAAAAAACCTTGCCAAAAGGCGGGAACTTGATGCGTATTTTTATGGTGAAACAGGGGACGGTTCCCCGTTTCATATTAATGCGGTTGATCATTCTTTGTTTTGCTCCGGGGGAAATGAAACGGGGAACCGTCCCCTGTTTCACCTGCCGGGACATTTCAGCTTAACCCTTCCGGGGGTGAATGCCGAGGAACTTATCGTAAGGCTTGGTATGAAGGGAATCTGTATATCGGCAGGAGCAGCATGCGCATCATCAGATGATGAAGGGTCGTATGTCCTTAAGGCTGTCGGGCTCAGGGGGGATGCGCTTAAGTCGACGATACGGATAAGCATGAATGAGGACAATACAAAAGAAGAGATAGATATCTTTTTTAAGGAACTGGATAGTCTGATGAAATAGAAAATACGGAGGAATGAGATGATACTGGGTGATTACCATCTGCACTCTGTCCATTCGGAGGATGGAGAGGCGACAATGGATGAGCAGATCGAGGCAGGCATCAGGGCTGGCCTTAAATATATGTGTTTTACGGAGCATATGGATATGGACTGGCCCATTGACGACGGTTTCCTGCTCGATACGGATAAATACTTTGAGGATTATAAACGCTGCAGGGACAAATACGCAGACAGGATGGAAGTGCTCTTTGGAGTGGAGTACGGCTTCCAGAGCCATCTTACCGGTCACAACAGGGAATATGCGGATTCGTATCCATTTGACTTTATCATAGGCTCCCAGCATTTATGCTTTGGCCAGGATGTTTATTATCCCGAATACTTTGAGGGAATGAGTGAGAAGGAGGCCTACCGCAAATACTTTGAGTGTACGCTTGAGTCCATATGTCTCTTTGATGAATATGATGTAATGGGTCATATCGATTATGTGGTAAGATACGGCCCGAATAAAAACAGGGATTATACCTATAAGGATCATGCGGAGGTGCTTGATGAGATCATTAACCAGCTTATAAAAAGGGGGAAGGGTATAGAGATCAATACGGGCGGCCTTCGCAAGCTTAAGAATGATTTCAACCCAAGCATAGAGATACTTAAAAGGTACAGAGAGCTCGGAGGGGAGATCCTGACCATAGGGTCTGATGCCCATAGGACCTGCGACGTGGCAGGTGATTTTGACAGGGCGGGTGCGGTACTTAAGGAGCTTGGATATACACATTACTGTATATTTAAGGGACGTAAGCCCGAGTTTTTGGATTTGTAAATTTACCCTTGTATTTTAGCCCGTTAGCGGTTACAATAATGGATGCGTAAGTCTGCGCGCGTATAGCGTGCTTGATTAATATTTTTTAGGAGGAATGAATTATGGCAGTAAAAGTAGCAATTAACGGTTTTGGACGTATCGGTCGTCTTGCATTCAGGCAGATGTTTGGTGCAGCAGGATACGAGGTAGTAGCGATCAACGATCTTACAACACCCAAGATGCTTGCTCATCTTCTTAAGTATGACAGCGCACAGGGTAAATATGCTCTGGCTGACAAGGTTTCCGCAGGTGAGGATTCAATCACTGTTGACGGTAAGACCCTTAAGATCTACAAGGAGCCCGATGCAAATAACTGTCCTTGGAAGGAACTTGATGTAGATGTTGTTCTTGAGTGCTCAGGTTTCTACACATCCAAGGAGAAGGCTCAGGCACATATCAATGCCGGCGCTAAGAAGGTAGTTATCTCTGCTCCCGCAGGTAATGATCTTCCCACTATCGTTTACAATGTTAACCATACAACACTTACCAAGGATGACAAGATCATCTCAGCAGCTTCATGTACAACCAACTGTCTTGCACCTATGGCTA
>DPZM01000108.1 GCA_003535955.1 Lachnospiraceae bacterium
GAAAATCGACATTGTTATCGTTGATGATCGGTTTCATTAAAATTTTAGAGATTACGAGAACTCCCGTCTGCCCGACCAACATCATCACAATTGTCACTATAAGCGGAATAAGAAAGAAATCATTCCATTTATACTGATCCGTGTGCAGGTTCTTAAAAAAGTTTTTCTGTTCGTTGCTTCTTTTTGCCATATTAAGATCCTCTCTTTCAAGTAGAGACAGGGGACGGTTCTCCGTCCCCTGTCTCCATGATATAATCACGAAGCAGGGAACTCGATCTTAGGAAGATATCTTGTTTTAATATCCGATACCTTGTACGGAATTTTCTCGCCGTCAAGTACCTCAAGGAACCTCTGCAGAGGTTCCCTGTTTTTATCCGCAACCTGGAAGCATATATTGAACCTGTCCGTTAACGCATTAACTTCGAGCATCAGATCACCGTCGGTTATGTTGTACATACTCCGTATATGCTTCTCCATACCTCCAAGATCCATCTGTCCCACATAGCTTACAGTATAGACATCTCGCGGATCATTTCTGTAGGTGCTGTTCACGGAAGCGTATTTCTTCTTTTCCTTAAGCGTTGGCTGCTCATCTATTCCATTATGCGCCTTGACAGCCCTGCGGAAGCGCTCAATGCTTAACTCCGGCTGATTCTGCCTGATCACGGCACCTCTCGCACGCTGATTGAGCTTAGATATCGGTTCATCCTTCATATCCCACTCATATCGTATGTGGATAAAGCGTACAAAATCACGGTATGAGCCCGATGCGCCTATGTCATCCCTGTAATCGGCTGCCAGCCTGCCGGAAATGAAGGTACCCTCCTTCTCCTTAAGGAACCTTGTCATGGCCTTATACATCATCGCTATGAGGATGGTATTGGGACTGCCGTCTATTTTCACCGCATAATCCATGAATTCCTTGGACGGGATCTCGATCTCATAATAATAATTGTTCGATACAAAGGGATTGAACATGAATTTCAAGGTCCTGCCGAGAGCGAGATTGCTGTCTCCGTAAGCATCGGTACATCTATCGCCTCATCGAGACGAACCTTGATCCTCATGGTGAATGATACCTTATTCATGTACTCATACAATAAATAGATATCGGGATTATGTGTTATAGTGTGATCCTTCATAAATGTTAGATTTATTATAGCATCACACTAAAAGCGAGGGCAAGGGAGACACAGAACCGTCCCCTGTCTCCTTAATCCGATACATCCACATCCGGTGCGACCTGAACATTATATTCCGGATATGCGTCTTTAATCTCATTGTAAATGATACTGATTCCTTCCTTCGGTGTGATATCGAAGCTCATTACAACGTCAAAAGTCATATCCTTGGCTTCGACATCCACATAAAAGCCATGAAGCTGAACTGCCCAGTCATGAGTCATGACGCGTTCACGGACATCCCTCTCAATGTCGGCAGCTTCATCATTACCGGTATTATAGGAATACAATCCCACACCTACCAGTATGACACCGGTTTCCCGATAGACCTTTTTTCCAGTTTCCTGGTCAGCTTATCGATCTCTCTTGCCGTCATTGTGTCCGGCAATTCAAGATGTACCGAAGCCAGATCCTTATCGGGTCCGTAATTGTATATTATAAGGTCATAGGCGCCCCTTACATCCGGATCTTCACACAGCAGTTCCTTGATCCTGGTCGTTTTTTCCTTATCCGCTCTTACTCCCAGGATCTCATTCAATGTTTCTATCATCATCTCAATACCCGCCTTGATGATAAAACCTGCTATGATAACACCCACGTAAGCTTCAAGCGATAATCCGCTCATCAAAAAAATGATCGCCGAAACCAGCACCGAAGCAGACAGGATGGCATCAAACATCGCATCTGAACCGGATGCTGTAAGTGAACCGGAATTGACTTGTTTCCCTTTGGCCTTTACATATCTTCCGAGAACGATCTTAGCAACAACCGCTACTGCGATTATAACAAGTGAAATGATACCGTAATCCGGTGCTTCGGGGTGAATGATCTTCTTAACGGATTCCACGGCCGAAGTTATACCTGCATAGAGAACGATGCCCGAAACGATCATTGCGCTCAGATATTCTATCCTGCCGTAGCCGAGCGGATGCTTCTTATCCGGAAGCCTGCCCGCAAGCTTTGTTCCCACGATAGTGATAATAGATGACAGGGCGTCTGACAGATTGTTAACGGCATCCAGAGTAACCGCAATGGAATGGGACATGATCCCGATCGCCGCCTTAAATGCAGCCAGCAATACATTGGCCAGTATCCCGATGATACTGGTACGGATTATAACCATATCACGCTTTTCTTCTGAGATTACAGTCACATCCTTATTCTCCATAACTATTCTCCTTTTCAGATCCGGATATTTCCGGTCCGATATTTCAAAGTATTATAAATATATCAGAATTTGCGGCAAACTTAAAGCACCGGATATATTTTGGAGAGACAGAGAACCGTCCCCTGTCTCCAAGGATGTCAATATCAGCCTAACAGTTCACTGACGACGGAGGCTATCCTTTCGTCCTTACAATCCCTGAAGAAATATTCCCTGAAATGCTCTCCGGACAGAGCACCGGTTACAAGCTCCCTGTCAAGCTCCTTGAGTATATCGCATATATCCCTGTAGGTCACTGCCTTTACATCGTCGAGTATTTTCTTGTTGCGCTTCTCGGGCACAGCACGCTCCCTCGGATAACCCTGTCCGCTCTCTTCACAGTAGAGCTTCTCGAAGATATATTCAAGATTGAGGTCTCCGCCCCAGCCAAATCCCTTGGCGAAGGGTATGGCAATGGCATTTCCGTCATTTATCTGTGCAAAGGTGTAAGCATCAAGCGGATCCTCAACATGGCCGCAGATAACGCCCGGAAAAGAATTCAGTGCAAGCATTGCACCCTCACCTGTGCCACATCCTGTAATGACGTAATCGGCAGCACCTGAATTAAGGAGCACTGCCGCAAGAATACCGTTCTGTACATATGTGAGCTGACAGTCATCCTCAGCTGAGTACATTCCGTAGTTAACAACCTCGTGTCCCATAGGAACAACTACCTTCTTAAGCGCAGCCTCTATCATGGTGTTCTTGGCTGCCTGTGAATTCTCATTGATAAGCGCTATTCTCATTGATCTACCTCCTGATGGTCATATTAGTGATACTTAGATTCAGTGTACCACATTACTC
>DPZM01000204.1:0-5467 GCA_003535955.1 Lachnospiraceae bacterium
GTACGCGATCCTGCCTCACGGGCAATTGCCTTGATCTCAACTATACCGTCACGTACTTCCGTAACCTCCGATTCAAACAGCTTCTTTACAAGCTCGGGATGAGTACGTGAAACAAGGATCTTGGGACCCTTGGTCGTGTCCTTGACCTCATATATATAAACCTTAACACGGTCTGTGGGACGAAGGTGCTCGGACTTGACCTGCTCATTCTCGGACAGAAGGGCATCAGCCTTACCAAGATCGATGCTTATGTTCCTGCCGACATAGCGCTGGACGATACCTGTCACGATATCTCTCTCCTTGCCGTAGAACTGGTTGAACAGAACCGCACGCTCCTCCTCCCTTATCTTCTGAAGGATAACGTTCTTGGCGTTTGTAGCCGCGATACGGCCGAACTCCTTGCTCTTTATATCGATCTCGATAACATCACCAACCTTGGCATCCTTGTCGATAAGCAGCGCATCAACCAGGGCGATCTGAAGCACGGGATCTTCAACATCTTCCTTGCTCTCAACTACGGTCTTCTCGGCATACACCCTGAAATCACCTGTTTCACGGTCTATCGTGACCTTGGCGTTGTCTGCCTTGCCGAAGTGATTCTTGCAGGCCTGGATAAGGGAATTCTCTATCGCTTCGAATAAAGATTCCTTGCTTATCTCCTTCTCCTTCTCGAGTGCATCAAGTGCCTCCAATAATTCCTTGTTCATCTTTCTCCTCCTGGGATCATATCTTCACTATATATTATGTCTTCTCAAACACCCTGTTTTCGAATGACATTATTAACATTTACAGGTCAGCGTACAGGTTGACTCTGGCAAGGTCAGCCCTTGCAAAATCACGCTCACCATCGCCTGTATCTATCCGGATGCTGTCCTTATCATAAGCCGTAAGGGTTCCGGTAAATTCCTTGCTCCCGTCGATACTCCTGTAGGTCTTAAGCTCAATCATCCGTCCGATCGACCGTTCGAAGTCCCTGTCCTTCTTAAGGGCCCTCGTAAGCCCCGGCGAGCTCACCTCAAGTATATAGGCATCCTCAATATAGTCCTCCCTGTCAAGCTCATCCGACAGGGCGCGGGAAACATCCACACAGTCATCTATCGTAATGCCGCCTTCCTTATCAATATAAGCGCGAAGGTAGTAGTCCGCACCCTCTTTGACATACTCGACATCCCACAGGTCAAAACCCAGCCTCTCAAGGATGGGGGTAAGGAGTTCTTCGGTTTTTGCTTCGTAATTTTCTCTTTTGGACAATGATAGACCTCCGCACGAAAAAAGTGGACTCCTGCAAGTCCACTTTCAAAACATCATACAACATAAACACCTTAACACTCTTTATCAGAAAATGCAATACCTATTTTACGTATTCCCTTCCATATATCTCGGGCCGCCTGTCACGAAAAAGGCCCCAGCTTAACCTGTCGCTCCCGATCTTTTCAAGGTCATAGGATGCGGTCAATACTTCATCGCCCTCCCTGTTTGCAGAGCATATGATCTCACCCACACAGTCCGTCATGAAGGAAGATCCGTAAAACTTAAGAGACGATGACTGTCCCCCGTTTTCAGGAGATGGCTCAACACTCTCAAGTCCGTATCTGTTGGCGGCGATCACGGGTACCATATTGGACGCTGCATGCCCCTGCATGGTCCTTCTCCAATGGGGCATACTGTCTCCTTCAAGTATGGGCTCGGCACCTATAGCCGTCGGATAGAATATAAGCTCGGCACCGTTAAGGGCAAGAAATCTTGCGGTCTCCGGGAACCATTGGTCCCAGCAGATGCCGACACCGATACGGCAAAACCTTGTATCCCACACCTTAAAACCCGTATCGCCGGGTGTAAAATAGAACTTCTCCTGATAGTAATGGTCATCCGGTATATGGGTCTTACGGTAAACTCCCAGCACTTCACCGTCAGCATCGATAAGGGCGCAGGAATTATAGAGGGTGTTTATATCCTTCTCGTAGAAGCTTACCGGCATAACGATCCCAAGCTCCTTACACACCTTCTTAAAGTGTATTACCGCATCATTTTCATTTACGGGCCTTGCAAAGTCATAATAGTCATACCTTCTCTCCTGGCAGAAATATTGTCTCTCAAAGAGTTCGGGAAGAAGAACTATATTTGCTCCCTTACCTGCAGCTTCCCTTACAAGCTTATCCGCATGGTCTATATTCTCTTTAACATCCCTGGTGCAGCTTAACTGTATGGCTGCCGCCGTAACCTTACTCATATCAGCTCTTTTCTCCTTTATACCGGTTTTTACTCCTGAGGGAGTATCGGCTCCGGTCCTGCCGCCTTCAAAACAGACAAGGGTATCTGCTGGGTTATGCAGTGGATGTTTCCACCGCCCGGGATTATATCCCTTGCGGGAACGGGAACTATCCGTCTGTCAGGGCAAAGCCTTGACATTATGTCAACTGCTCTTTTGTCGCTCGCCTGATTTCCAGCGCCAAACTGAGGAAGCAGGATCATATCATTGGCAAAGTAGAAGTTAACATAACTTGCAGCAAGTCTCTCCCCGGCCTCTCTTATATCCTCGCCTTCTTCGAATTCATAGCCGTCAAGGTCTTCCTCCCCTATGCACACCGGGACATCCGGTATGGGAAGCTTATGGACATTTAAGCCCGCCTTCTTTAGAACCTCAAGTGCCGCAAGCGACCTTGGGTATTGGGGATCCTCCTTATCATCCGTCCATGCAAGGACCACATCGTTTGTATCTGTAAAGGCAGCCATATTGTCAACATGCCCGTCGGTTTCATCATTATATATACCGTGCGGAAGCCAGATAACCCGCTTCATCCCGGTATATCCAATAAGCCTATCCTCTATCTCCTCTTTACTAAGACCGGGATTCCTTCCGGGACTTAACAGGCACTCCTCTGTAGTGATAAGCGTGTCCACACCGTTTACATGGATCGAACCCCCTTCAAGAACAAAGGGAGAGGCATCGATCATTTCATAGCCTGCTGCCCTTAAGAACTTCCCCGCAAGAGCATTATCCTTATCCCATGAAGGGTACAATCCGTTACAGTCACCGCCCCAGGCGTTGAATTCCCAGTTTATCCCCCTTATTTCCCTGCCGTTTATAACAAAAGTCGGGGCCGTATCCCTGGCCCAGGCATCATCGCTTGGAATATCCACAAGCTCCACATTTCCGATACCGGATAGAAGCCTTTTAGCCGCCTCACGGGTGCGTTCATCAACTATAACATACACTTTCTCGCTCCCGGCAATCTCACGGATGATCAATGAAAAAACTTCCTGCGCTCTTTTTGCCCCATTTGGCCACGAACCCGGCCTTACGGGAAAGATCATTATCGTTGCCTCATGTGGAGCATACTCGGCAGGCATGTAGAATAATCCATCGCCCCCGGGACATTCCCGCCTCTCTTTTGAACCGGAGCCGTTTCCTGGCTTCGTCATGACAGCCTCCCCTTAAAGTCATAATAGTCAAACTCCTTTACCGCATCCACACTCCCGTCCTTCTTCAGAATACGGATATCGGGCAGGGGCATCCCGTTAAAGGTATTGTTCTTGACCATGGAATATATGGCCATATCCGTAAAGCACAGCCTGTCACCAATATTAAGGGGTTCATCAAAGGAATAATCCCCTATCACATCACCTGCCAGGCAGGTCCTTCCGGCCAGCCTGTATGTATACGCTTTATCGGACGGATACCCACTGCCAAAAAGCGGAGGCCTGTAGGGCATCTCCAGCACATCCGGCATATGGCAGGCAGCCGATGTATCAAGTATTGCTATATCAAGGTCGTTTTTCACGATATCCATTACTTCGCAGACAAGATATCCTGCATTAAGGGCAACCGCCTCACCGGGCTCAAGATAGACCAAAAGTCCGTATTCATTCCTTATATCCTTTATCAGCTTAATAAGGAGTTCCCTGTCATAACCGCTTCTTGTGATATGGTGTCCGCCGCCTAAGTTTAACCACTTAAGCTTATGAAGGTACTTCCCGAACTTATCAAGAAAGGCTTCAAGCGTGACCTTAAGGTCTTCAGCATCCTGCTCACACAGGGTATGGATATGAAATCCCTCTATAAGATCAAGCCAGGCTTCATCGAGATCATCGTATCTGACCCCGAGCCTTGACCCGGGTGCACAGGGATCATAAATTGGTGTATCCTGTGTTGAACACTCGGGATTTATCCGAAGCCCTAAGCTTGCATCCATGCACCTGTTCCTGAACTTAATCAGCTGGCTTCCGGAATTAAAGATGATGTGGTCTGCAATATACGCAAGCTCCCTTATCTCATCATCTTTATAGGCAGGTGAATAAACATGGACCTGCCCACCCGCTTCTTCATGAGCAAGCCTTGCCTCATAGAGGCCGCTTGCGGCAGTACCGTCAAGATATTCCATGATAAGAGGATATAGGGAAAACATGGAAAAAGCCTTCTGGGCAAGCAAGATCTTTGCCCCCGATCTGTCCTTGACATCCTTTAGTATCTCAAGGTTCCTTATAAGGTCTTCCTCGTCAACAACGTAAGCCGGTGTCTTTATGTCATTCAGTTGTGGTTTACATAATCCAGCCAATCTCTTATCCTTTACTCCACCATGACAGGGTTCTCTTTAACTACCCAGGGAAGACCGTATTTATTAAGGGCATCCATATATGGGTCGGGATCGAACTCCTCAACATTGTAAACACCCGGTTTATTCCATGTTCCGCCGGCAACCATGGCCGCCCCTATCATGGCCGGTACACCGGTTGTATAACTCACCGCCTGGGCCCCTGTCTCCTTATAGGCCTCCTGGTGGTCGCAGACATTGTAGATATAAATGGTCCTCTCCTTACCATCCTTAAGTCCCTTAAATATGCAGCCGATATTGGTCTTTCCGACCGTGCGCGGGCCAAGGGAAGCCGGATCCGGAAGCAGGGCTTTCAGGAATTTGATCGGAACAATCTGCCTGCCTTCATACTCAACAGGCACTGTTCCCAGCATTCCCACATTTTCAAGGCACTTCATATGGGTAAGATAAGACTGTCCGAAGGTCATGAAAAAACGGATCCTCTTAATTCCGGGAATATTCTTGGCCAGTGACTCTATCTCCTCATGGTGGAGCAGGTACATATCCTTCTTCCCTACTCCGTCAAAGTCATACTCCCTCTTTATCTCCATGGGCTTTGTCTCAACCCAGCGGCCGTCCTCCCAGTAGGACCCGTTGGAAGAAACCTCACGTAAGTTTATCTCGGGATTAAAGTTGGTGGCAAAAGGATAACCATGGTCACCCCCGTTACAGTCAAGGATGTCTATATAGTTTATCTCATCAAAATAATGCTTAAGGGCGTAAGATGAATAGACCTGCGTCACGCCCGGATCAAAGCCGGAGCCTAACAATGCCGTAAGTTCTGCATCCTTAAACTTCCTGTCATAAGCCCACTGCCAGCTGTAATCAAAATAAGCCGTAAATCCCTTCTCCTTACACCTTTTTTCGTATATTTC
>DPZM01000204.1:5621-9041 GCA_003535955.1 Lachnospiraceae bacterium
GTCCTGATAGGGAAGGGCAACATTAAGGACCGTATGCGGTTTATATTCCTTCATAAGGCCTGTAAGCGAATCAAGTGAATCCGCATCGACGCAGGCCGTGGTAAGTACAGCCTTTGTCTTATCCTTAAGCGATTCTGCCAGGTCTTTGCATTTTTTTATGGTCCTGCTGGCAATGCATATCTCGGTAAATAAGGGATTCTCACAGCATTTGTATATTGCAACCCTTCCCACGCCGCCGCAGCCGATAATAAGTAACCTCATTTTACTTCCTCCTCAGTCTTTATTCTTCTTGATCTTACCTTCCTCTTCCTCCAAAAGATCCTCAACATACTTAGGAAGCATGAAGGCTCCCATGTGAAGGTTGGAAGTGTAATACCATGTCTTTATGCCTCTGGCATTCCATCTGGCCCCATCAAAATCATTCAGGGGATGATACTTTTTGCTGGCAAACCCGAAGAGCCAGTAGCCCGCCGCGCAGGTAGGAATGTGGGCCTGGTAAACCCGGCTTATCGGGAAGCTCCGAAAGGCCTTGCGGTGCATGGTCCTGCATGACTCTTCATCCTCATCATAAAAGGGACTCCCGTGCTGGTAAACCATGATCCCGTCCTCCTTAAGGGCCCTGTAGCATGACCCGTAGAATTCCTTGGTAAAGAGGCCTGCCGTGTGGCCTAAGGGATCAGTGGAATCGTTTATTATAAGGTCGTATTCATTGACCTTGCCCCTGAGGAAACGGAGGCCGTCACGGAAATGAAGTACAACCCTCTCATCATCAAGTCCGCAGGCATTGTCGGGGAAGAACCGCCGGCACACATCGACGAAGAGTTCATCCGGCTCGACCACATCTATCCTCTCTATCTCGTCATAGTAGGATAATTCCCTTGCAACGCCTCCGTCACCGCCCCCGATGACCAAGACATTCTTAACGCTTGGGTGAACGGCCATGGGTACATGGACTATCATCTCATCATAGATGAACTCATCCTGCTCCGAGAAGATCACCGTACCGTCGGATGTTAAGAACCTTCCGAACTCGCCCGATTCAAAGACATCTATCCGCTGAAAGTCACTGGAACCGGTAAAGAGCTGGTTATCAACCCTTATCGAGAACTTGACATTATCCGTATGCATTTCAGTAAACCAGAAATTCATAGTTATACCTCATTGATTATTTAACTAATACGTTCAGGCGCTCAAGTGTCGGATCCTCCGGGCCCTGTATAGAGCATCCCTTCTCCTCCGAATAGAGGATGTAATCGATGATCTCATCCGTTATCATCTCGCCGGGAGACAGGATCGGTATACCCGGCGGATAGCACATGACGAATTCCCCGCATATCCTGCCCGGGCACTCTCTGATGGGAACAAGCTCCTTATCGGCGTAGAAGGCCTTCTGGGGTGTGGCCGTGACTATGGGTGTTATGTATTCCGCATTGTGAAGGCCCGATACGGGCTTCCTATACAGCCTCTTTATATCTTCAAGGGCTCCGACCAGCCGCTCTATATCCTGTATCCTGTCACCTATGGATATGTAAGCCAGGATGTTTCCTATATCACCGAACTCGATCTGAATATCGTATTCATCCCGCAGAAGGTCGTAAACCTCTATACCTGTAAGGCCTATATCCCTTGTATATACCGAAAGCTTGGTAACATCATAGTCAAATATGCTGCTGCCGTTTACAAGATCCTTCCCGTAGGCATAGTAGCCGCCGATCGAGTTGATCTCGTCCCTCGCATATTCGGCCATCTGCTTGACTTTCTCGAAGGATTCCCTGCCCCTTAAGGCCAAGTTGCGTCTTGAAATGTCAAGGCTTGATATAAGGAGATAACTTGCGCTTGTCGTCTGCGTTAAGTTGATTATCTGTTCAACATAGCCCCTGTTGACCCTGTCCGAAAGAAGAAGGAGAGAACTCTGTGTAAGGCTTCCTCCGGACTTGTGCATACTTACTGCAGCCATATCGGCTCCGGCCTCCATGGCAGAAGCGGGCAGGCTTTCATTAAAATACAGATGGGTACCGTGGGCCTCATCGGCAAGGACCAGCATACCGGCTTCATGAGCCATCCTGACTATGGATCTGATGTCCGAGCATATCCCGTAGTAGGTAGGGTTATTTACAAAAACCGCCTTCGCATCCGGGTTCGCCTTTATAACCTTCTTAAGCTTGTCAAGCTCCATCCCGAGAGCGATACCAAGGTGGGCATCCACTTCCGGATTAACATAGACAGGTATCGCGCCACAGAGAACCAGGGCATTTATCACACTCCTGTGCACGTTTCTGGGCATGATTATCTTATCTCCGGCCTTGCAGGCAGACAGGATCATACTCTGTACAGACGAGGTTGTTCCTCCTACCATAAAATAAGCGTATGCCGCATTGAAGGCATCCGCTGCCAGCTTCTCAGCTTCATATATGACTGAAACCGGATGACACAGGTTGTCAAGCGGTTTCATCGAATTAACATCAAGGCCTACGCACTTCTCACCCAGGAGGTTTACAAGTTCCGGATTCCCCCTGCCCCTTTTGTGACCGGGCACATCGAAGGGAACCACCCTGCGCCTTTTAAAACTCAGTAACGCCTCGTACACGGGCGCATCTTTCTGTCTGTCAATATCCATTCAGCCTGATCCCTTCTCTTATAAAATCCTTCCCGTTTTCGCCCATGCAAACAAGCTCCGCTGAGTGGAAGGTTTAAAAAAGCCGGGGGATGCTTCCCCCGGCCTCCGTTCATTGTTGATCATTTCTTGTTAACTGTATCCTTAAGTGCCTTGCCAGCCTTAAACTTGGGAGCCTTGCAGGCAGCGATCTTGATCTTCTCGCCTGTCTGAGGATTCTTACCCTCTCTTGCAGCCCTCTTAGCTACTTCAAATGTACCAAAGCCAACAAGCTGAACCTTATCACCCTTTTTAAGAGCAGCAGCAACTGTATCGGTAAAAGCACCAAGAGCTGCCTCAGCATCCTTCTTAGATAATCCGGCCTCCTTAGCCATTGCGTCTACTAATTCTGATTTGTTCATTTGTAACTCTCCTTATACTAGAATTTTCGCCGTTTCCGACAATAGAATCATTATAGTTAATTTCACCATGTATGTCAACAATTACCGGATTTATCGGCAATTGACGGCTATCAGCACACTCACAGGAACTGCCAGTTCACTAACCTGCAAAAACCATCCGGCGAGGTCTCCCGTTATGCCTCCGAACCTCTTATACGACATATACCTGTAACAGAGCGTGATGGGAACTGTAGGAATCATAAAGGTCACCGCGTGTACTCCAAAGAAATATATGACAGCTGAAACAAACGCGGCAAGGATAAGGAGGAGGATAACCCTGCACTTATTATCCGGTTCTTCCGTCATGTCGTTTAACATACCTTCCCTTTTTGCCTTTCTCAAGGTTACGGCAAGAAGTCCCGAGAG
>DPZM01000145.1:0-2549 GCA_003535955.1 Lachnospiraceae bacterium
CCGTCCCCTGTCTCCTTCACCATTTGGCAGAAACATGACGTATACACATGAACTTTTTATGAAGTATCATATTTATATCTATTTGTGATGGAAAGCGAGGTTATGATTATGAAGAAAAGGATCTCATGGGTGATCGGAGGATTACTTGCGGTAGGAATGATCTTTATGCTGTTTCCCGGAAGTTTGACAGTCCAACCTCTAACAACTGAATCATAAACAACCCTCAACCCTTTGTAAAGACTGGATTCCCAGTCTTAAATTTTTGTCAAATTTTGTGCATATTTATGTAGCGGTTTGTAGCGGTTTGTGATATAATAAGGGCAGGAGGGCGGTCGCTATGAAATTAGGGGTAACAAAATCAAAGAATTCAGCTTCATTCTATGTTCAAAAATCAATCAGAAAAAAGAATGGTACTGTAACAACAATTACTATTGAAAAACTCGGAAACATTGAAGAAGTACGCGCTAAAGCCGGCGGGAAAGATCCTTATGTCTGGGCGCAGGAGTACGTCGAGGAATTAAACCGAAAAGAGTATGAGGAGCAGAAAGAGATAATCGTAAGCTACTCTCCTGCCAAACTTATCAAAAAGGGAGAACAGAAGGCATACAACTGCGGGTATCTGTTTCTCCAGAAGGTCTACTACAGCCTTGGTCTTGATAAGATATGTAAGACAATAAGCTCAAGACATCTCTTCGAGTATGATCTGAATGATATTCTCTCAAAGCTTGTTTACACCAGAATCCTGTACCCATCATCAAAGCTTTCATCAAACAAACAGGCAGCCAGTTTTCTCGAAGCACCTTCTTTTGAGCTGCATGATATATATCGTGCCCTGTCGGTGCTGGCCGAAGAAAATGACTTCATCCAGTCTGAGCTTTACAAGAACAGTCAAAAGGTTATGGAGCGAAGGAGCGACATCCTTTACTATGACTGCACCAACTATTATTTTGAACTTGAGGAAGCCGATGACCTAAGGCGTTACGGTAAGAGCAAGCAGCATCAGCCGCTTCCCATTGTCGGCATGGGACTGTTCATGGACCACGACGGCATACCGCTCGCTTTCGATATCTATCCCGGTAATAAAAATGAACAGCCAACCCTTAAGCCGCTTGAAAAGAAGATACTAAACGACTATGGACTTGATCAGATCATCGTGTGTACCGATGCAGGCCTGTCTTCCAAGACCAACCGGAAGTTTAATGATAAATCCATCAACGGGGAAAGGTTGAGGAGTTTTATCACTACTCAGTCCGTAAAACAGCTGCCCGGATACTTAAAAGAGTTCGCCCTTGATCCTGAAGGATGGCATATCATCGGAAGTAAGAAAACATACAACATAAACGAACTTGATGAAAACGAATTCTATGATGAAGTCTTCTACAAAGACCGCTGGATAAAAGAAGACCTGTCGGGCCGTAAGATAAAAAAGGGAGCAAAGCCACTCGAGCAGCATCTCATAGTTTCATTCTCGATCAAGTACAGGAACTACCAAGCCAAGATACGCCAGGGACAGATAGAACGTGCGCAGGAACTAATAGACAGCGGAAAGTACAAACAACGTCCGAAGAATCAGAATGATCCTCATCGCTTTATTACAAGAGATGCCATGACTGAAGAAGGTGAAGTATGCAAAGTAGAAATACCTTATCTGAATACTGCTCTGATCGAAGAAGAAGCAAAGTATGACGGCTTCTACTCAGTCTGCACTAACCTTGATGATATGGGGATCGACGAGATAATCAGGATCAATAAGAAACGCTGGGAGATAGAGGAATGCTTCCGTATCATGAAAACAGAATTCAAGGCACGTCCCGTTTATCTGCAGAGGGAAGACAGGATAAAGGCACACTTCCTCACATGCTTCATCTCGCTGTTTGTATTTCGGATACTTGAAAAGAAGCTTGATGAAAAATATACGGTCGAAGAGATAATAACAACACTCCGAGATATGAACATGCACCGCCCCGGCGACAAGCTCGGATATAATCCTGCTTATACACGTACCGACCTGACAGACGACCTTCATGCTGCATGTGGTTTCCGTACAGACTATGAGATAATCACTGATGCAAACATGAAAAAAGTTATCCGTGAATCAAAGAAAAGATAGTTATTGAGAAGCCGCTGTTTTCCTCAAAAAGGATGATTTCGGGCAAGCCCGAAATCTCTGAACAGAATATGCGGCCAATGGCCGCAAAACTCCTTAATTCGGGCTTGATCACCCTTATAATATCCCGGACCATTCGTCAAGGCTGCCGCCATGCGGCACCACGTAGTGGCTGCGGCCCTGACTAATGAACCGGGATATTGAAAAAAGCAATTAAGCCCGAATTAGGGATAAGAGCGCTCCGCGCTCTTTCTATTCAAGGGCTGAGGCGCCAGCCTCAGGCTTCCGAGGGGTGGGGATGAACCATACCAGAATCCCCAAAAAATAGTTAGATATAGCTACATTTTTGTTCATTATAAAATACGAGGATCGCGCTTAATTGCTGGCTTTCCTCGCATTTGGACTGTCAAAGATGGGATTATATCCTGATGTCAACCTCGGA
>DPZM01000145.1:2597-8320 GCA_003535955.1 Lachnospiraceae bacterium
AGGGGTTAACAGCTACTTCACGATCACCGTGCAGGTAACCTTCTTATTGGAGCCGTCATTCGTTACTCCGGTAATGGTAGCCTTACCGGAAGATAATCCCTTGACAGCCAGTACCTGACCATCCCCTGTAATGACAGTATCACCTGCTTTTTCAAATGCCTCTTCTGTCGGCCCATCATATTCGGATATTGCCGCAAGCTTTACTATAGGTGATATTGTTGTCCAGGTGATGCTGCTGTCACTCGCATCCTCCGGCTTGATCTCGATCACAGCAATCTTTCCGTAGCGGTTTTTCTCATCAGTTCCAAGCTCCAGCTTCTTCTTGTCAAGCTTTAAGCTCTTAACCGGAGTATATACATTGAATCCCACCATGTCATAGACCATATCACCGGATTCTGCCGCATCCCAGTTTGCAATGGCATAGATCCACACTCTGCCGGGTCTTAATGCCTTGATCCTGCCCTTGTCATCTACAGTGGCAATGGAGTTATCGGAACTGTCCCAACTAAGTGGTGAGGATGATTTTCCGGAACCTGATAATTCGGTAGCCGTCTTCATCTTGAAGGTCTTTCCGACAGCCAGGCCGTTTTGGGACAATGTTACCTTGTTAGTAAAGGTAACCTTCGTTACTTTGGGCGTAACCGTTACATTACAGGAAACTTGCTTATCGCCGGCCTTGGCGGTTATTATTGCCGTACCCGCCTTAACTGCGGTCACGGTGCCGTTTTCATCAACCTTGGCGATTGATTCATTATCACTGGCCCATTCAATCTTATCAACTCCGTCAGGATTGAGGGGTTCAAGGCTTACACTTAGTGAATCATCGATACAGCCCTCATCAATTGACAGCTTTTTTTTATTGATTTTTATCTTCTTAAGCGGATTGGAATCCACGATGCTCACATTACAGGTTAGGATTTTCTCATACTTATACGCACTGATCTTAGCCCTGACGGGAATATTCTTAACAGTCCCCAATCCATCAGCCGGGGTTATCATCACTGTTGTAGCATCCCCCTCAACCGGCGTTATCTTTAAGTATTTCTCATCCGTCGTAAATTCAACAGTCGGTCTCACTCCCAGCCTGACTCCGGTAGCACTGTTCTTGACCATACTCGGTGTCACGCCGGTGGCATATGCGCTTAAGGACAGTCCCTTCGCATTTTCGCTCCGGCTTACAACACCCTTCGTCACATTTAGCCCGACCTTCTTTACCGGGTTATAAACCGTAATATAGGTTGTTCTCACAAGATCATGGTTTACTTTGCTTATGGCAAACACCTTGACCTTTCCTTCATTCTTCCCTTTGAGTACGCCCTTATCGGATATCGTGGCAATGAATTCATTATCAACCTCCCAGACAATATCCGGATTTTGCGGTTTGTCACCGTCCCAGGCAACTGCCATTGCAAGGCTCTTTCCTACCGGAACATCCGTTGCACCATTCTTCCCCGTGATTTTAAAATCATCAACCGGATTTCCTACCTTGATCGAGCACACTGCCTTCTTATTGCTGCTATCCGTTGCCGAGGCGGTTACCTTTACACTGCCTGCCTTTTCTCCTGTAACATATGCACTCATTGTATCGGGTGAAGGGATTATTGTGACATTGGTATTATCCGCTGTCCATTTAAGCTTCTGCCCCGCTGTAACGGGAAGAACAGTCGCGAGCAGAGTTACGGACTCACCCTTACCTAAATTGTATTTCTTTTCATTAAGAGTCACCGATGATACCGGTTCCTTAACAAACGGCAATGACCGGCGGATACTTATTGTTATAAAGTAGTCTTCATAATTGGCCAGACTGACAGATATCGTTATACTGCCATTTTCTCCGGCATCGGAACTATTCAGCGTATAACTCAGCTCATGACTATCCTCATCAATTACGGGCTCAATCTTATAGCTTAATCCTTCCACCTCAGGCTTACCGTATGCTAATCCGGTTGTGTTCTCAGGAAGGAAGCCCCTCAGGTCAATGCTGTTTGACGTCTCCTCCTGATCATGGGTGATTTGCAGCTGCGTTTCTCCCTCATACCTTGCCTTATTAATTGTTGCCGTAACATTAGATGCCTTAACCAACTCCTTACCGTATCCGTCTACGGTCTTAAACCAGATCTTGTAATCTCCTGCATCTACAGCCGTCGGGATCTGCTCACTGAACTCTTCTTCCGAAGGTTCATTATCTTTATCATCCCCCAAAGCATAGACTATCCTGCCGCCGTCACCCTCAATTTCGCCGGGAGTTAAGAGCAGCTTCTTTTCGGTGCCGTCATAGGTATACTTACCTGCCTGCGGGGCAGTTATCCCGGGAATACTTTCCGCAATGATCTCCATGGGTTCGGATTCATAACTTTTGCCATCCTTTTCAACATACACCCTGACATGATAGGTACCGGCTTTGCTGAATGTGACCATTCCATCCTCAGTAAGGTCTATCCCATTCCTCTTGAGCTCCACCGATTTCCATTTATACTCCACTTGATTATCACTACTGTCACGGACTACCGCTGACAGCTTGTTATCACCTTCTATATTCTCGGCAGGAGCACCCACTCTTCCCGAGTAGCTTCCTTTAATTTCAAATTTGTAGGGATCATCCGGCCTGCTGTCACTGATAACCAGCTTAAGGGCTGCTGTAGATTTAAGGCTCTCGTTCGTCGCATAGGTATCCGGAGCCTCGTAGGAATTATATCCGGCTGTTTTTTCGTTTATTCTGTATATCAGATAGCAGGATCCGGTACTTACAGCTTCGAATCTATCCTGCCCTGCAACCTTTTTAAGGACAACGGGTGTATTTTCTGTAAGCTCGTTCCCGTTTTCATCGGCGATATACCAGCTCCCGTAACCCTTATTGAATTTGCAATAAGGTACGCCGTCCCTGTCATATCCATCAAGTTCCAGGCTATCCGGTGTGATATAGTCGCCAACCTTCATATTGGCTGTATAAAACTGAAGATTATTATAGTCCACCTGTTTATTCTCTATGAAGGAATAACCCGGCGCTTTCAGCTTTATTTTCTCCAACTTATACAGCGGCACAGCCCCCTCTATCTTAAAGCCTTCTGCCTTCAAGTTTTCCGAGAAGGCTGCCCCGGTTCCGGACATCGGAACATGCGTGGTGATAAGTTCGATCGCTCTTTTTATCTCATCAACCGATAAAGCCTGTGACCAGATGATATTCTGATCATCATATCCGTCTTTCTTACCCTCTTCAAACGCACGATGCTTGAGGTTTGTCCGTGCATTACTTCCAAAGGAAAGCTTGGTGCCGCCCAATACTTCCAAGAGATTAGCCCAACTGATCTCTACATCATAGGTAAGCGCAACAGGGCAATTATACCTGGTAAGAACAGAAGCGTCTGTTGTATAATTCCGTAACATGAGCACAGAATGAGCCGGAACGGTAACGCTTACAGTTCTTGAGTTATTATAATTCTGGGTATTTGTATTTGTTTTCGACCAGCCGTTCTGGACCGCCTGGGTCGCTTTGAAGCTTACCTTCTCACTGACCTTGGCACATATAAAATCAAACTCTGCGCCGACCTCAAACCCCTCCTCAAAGGAATAACTGCTCGAGTGGTTTACCGTACTGGACAGGCTGACTGAGCCTCCCTCGGATTCGGTGACCGACGCCGTAGAATCCCTTGTCGTATTGTTTGTAAACTCTGATGCCTTTGCTCCGGCCGTATTTCTCTCTCCCGATTGAGTTGAAACATAATTGCTTGAAACCGATGCATCCGGCAGAAGCGGAGATACCTTAAAGTTCGAATATCTCACAATAATACCGGTATTAGATAGTGGAACCGGAAGAATTGGTATAACTGAATTTTCAAACAGTTGTTCCACCTTTTTGGTCGATGTATTGTATTTTCCGGCTATTACTGCGGATCCGCTGTTTTTCGAGTCTTTTATATATTTAACTGCTTCCTTCTTGGCATTCTGTCCCGCCTGCCCCCCATAAGCGAACTGACTGTCAGGGATGACTCCGATAGCCGTCATCATCCACAATTCTCCAAGGGAGAAGCCGTCAAGATACTCGCTTCGTGTATTGAACAGATCCTCATAGAAGAGCTTGTCGCTGTCAATGTTATTGGAATTGACATTATAGTAGCATATACCGTTAACATCGTAATGATCCTCAACGGGATTGGGCTCCTTGCCGTCCTGCGTATCGCCATTTGCGGCTGTATCCGCATCCATATCGGCAGCTATACCCGTATCAATATCAACAGTTCCATCCTCTCCTGTATCGGCAGCTATATCCGCATAGTTATCAGCAGATGCATCCGGGGCTGAATCTGCGTTAAAATAGGTATTGGCATCGTCGACCAAGCCTGTATCGTCTTCACCCGGCACATCGGCAGTTACATCTTCCGGGCTATCAGCATCAGTCAAAAGGATATCCTCCCCGTTTTCATCACTCAGGATAAGTTCATCCGCCGCAAATGCAGGCACCGCCTCCCCGATCGACGAAAAGGCAAGCACCATTGCCAGCAATGCGCCGATAAATCTTCTTGTCTTTTTTCTCATAGTAATTCCTCCTTGAATAATAGGTATTGCCTCTTCATGTATCATAAGGCATGCTCCAAATAACATTTTTCCCTCATAATAGTAATAAACCGAGATATATTATATCACCGTTTTGTCACATAGCACAAGATATGTTACGCATTTTTTTTGCAGTCAATGCTTACGCTTCATTTCTTTATACTTTTACTATAGCTTAACCGTATATCTTCACCATAACGGGTAACCTCTTTTAATACATAGCCTACAGCCTCATCCACTCCGGCTATTCCCGTCCCTTCAACAGGGGTCCTCGCATCTAATCCTCCGAATATCTTAGGTGCGATAAACATATCCACCCTGTCAACAAGACCGGCCCTTATAAGGCTGTAATTAAGAGTCCCTCCCCCTTCGACCAGAACACTGTCGATCCCCTGTCCGCCAAGGTACTTCATAAGATAAGCAACGTCTACATGGCCGTTTTCCGAGGGCGTTTTTACAAGCTCGACTCCTGCCTTCTTTAATTCTTCCGTCTTATCAATACATGCATCCCCTTTTGTTCCGGAACCTTCTCTATGAGCAATATCTGTATCCGCTTCACAATATGCCACTATCGTCCTTAACTCTCCCGCCGTCTTTACTATACTGCTCCCAAGGGGGATACGAAGTCCTGAATCCGCTATTATCCTTACCGGACTCTTAAGACCCTCCACCCTTACATTAAGCATCGGATCATCCGCAAGCACAGTCCCTATGCCTGCCATTATGGCCATGTATCTGTGCCTCATCTTTTGCACTTCAATGCGTGACTCTTCACCCGTGATCCACTTGGATGCTCCCGTTTTCGTCGCTATCTTACCATCCATGGTCATGGCGTATTTAAGAACCACATAAGGTTGCTTCGTCGTTATGTATTTAAAGAAAACGGGATTGATGGCATCACATTCATCCCTAAGAAAGTCCTCAACCACTTCGATACCCGCATCCCTGAGTATCTTAACACCCTTACCCGCTACTAATGGATTGGGATCCCTCGATCCTATGACAACCTTCCCGATACCATTATCAATGATCGCCCCGGTACAAGGGGGCTGCTTGCCCTGATGGCAGCAGGGTTCAAGAGTCACATACAGGGTCGCTCCCTGCGCATCTTCTGTAAGTCCTGACAGGGCATCCCTTTCCGCATGAAGGTCTCCGTATCTTCTGTGATACCC
>DPZM01000145.1:8443-9142 GCA_003535955.1 Lachnospiraceae bacterium
CTGTACGCAAGCTCGATTGCCCGTTTCATATACTTTTCTTCTGCCACGATACACCGCCTCACTTTTTAAATATTATATACTTAAATCCTGTATTATTCCACTGTACTATTCAGAACAGGCTCAAAATAAGAATACCATGAAATACCCTTATTTGCCACAAAAGCCGCAGGTTATGCTGAAAGCGGAACATTGTTTCTTCTATTGCAGCAGCCATTTGCGATACGGTAAAAGGAGCAGGGAATAAATCCCTGCTCCTTAAATTATAATCATATCTGCAACTGTTAAAACAAACTATCTGATAACCGCTTCCTTGAGGCCACGGGGCTCTTCATCCCCGAAAAGAAGATGTGCCCTGTTAAGGGCAAGGGCTATCACATTGGTAAGTATCGTAGAGGATATCATCTCGCACACTGCGTTGATACCTACGAACGCACATATGAATACGATCACGTTCCTTCCGTCGATAAGGCCCTGAACATACTCGGTATTTCCAAAGAGCAGCACAAGGGAAGACATAAAGAATACAGTGTTTAAAAATGCCGAAGAAAAACCCGTTACTGCGGCGCTTATACCAAGCTTGCCCGTCTTAGCGTACAGACCCTTAAAGATATATCCAAGCAGGAACCCGTCAAGTGCCCTGGGAATAAAACGCTGGATAAAAGCAAGAAAAGGATTAATGGCAAAAAGAGTCGCGCCCAT
>DPZM01000106.1 GCA_003535955.1 Lachnospiraceae bacterium
GGCCTTGGGATAAGAGAAGGTGTTACCCTTATTGTTGGTGGAGGATATCATGGAAAGTCAACCCTTCTGAAGGCACTCGAAAGAGGAGTATACAACCACATTCCCGGGGATGGAAGGGAATATGTGATAACGGAAGATACTGCCATGAAGCTCAGGGCAGAGGATGGAAGGAGTATAAAACAGCTTGATATAAGTGCCTTTATAAGGAACCTTCCAAACGGTAAGGATACGGTCAGGTTCTCAACAGGGGATGCAAGCGGGAGTACATCCCAGGCGGCCGGTACGGTTGAAGCCATAATGGCCGGCAGCAAAACTCTATTAATAGATGAGGATACATCGGCAACCAACTTTATGGTCAGAGACGCCCTCATGCACAAGGTAATCCATAAGGGAGAGGAACCTATAATACCTTTTATCGGGAGAATGCGACAACTGTATGATGAGCTGGGGATATCTACGATACTGGTTGCAGGCAGTTCAGGTGCCTTTTTTAATGTATCTGATACGATACTTCAAATGAAGGAGTATAATCCGGTCAATATAACGGGATTGGCAAAGGAAGCTGCAGCAGGCTATCCAGATGTATTAAGCGAGACAGATAAGCTAAGTCCGGGAAAGGATTTAAGGATTCCCTGTCCCAACAAAGAGGTCACTGAGAGCCGTAAGGTCAAGGTACGGGGCAGCGGGACCGACAGTGTTAGCATCAACCATGAATCGGTTGAATTAAGATTTGTTGAGCAGGTAATAGACAATGAACAGACAAATATGCTCGGTGGACTTCTGAGAACACTCGAAGAGGAGTATTTTAATGGCAGAAATACTCTTGAGGATTGTATATATGAAATATATGACAAACTAAAAACCGAAGGGTTTGCAGCCTCGTGCAGGGGACAGATTCCGGGTAATTACGCAATGGTAAGGATTCAGGAGCTGTGGGCTATGGTCAACAGATACAGGGGACTGGTGTTAAGGTAAGCGGGCGTATGATTTTCCCTTAAACCATGTTATAATATTTATAGTGAACGAATTTAATTCGTTCACTTTGCGCCGATTGCGAGGCATCGCAGATGCCCTTCCCATCGCAATCGTGTGCATCAATTTATTATAGTAAACGAAATTATTTATTTCGTTTACTATAACAACAGGGAAGCGGGGTGCAGGTAATATATGAAACAGATGAACATGCTTGTATCCGGACTTGTGGGTTCGGGGGAACATAAGAGGATATGCGTATATTTCAGTGATAAGGATAAGTATGCGGAAGGCTCGATCCCGGACTGTAAGATAACATCGAGTAAGGGATTTAATAAGGATGAACTTACTGAGATAGAGGAGTATTTACGGGATAACAGGGATCATATAATTGAGGAAGCAAAAAAGGTAAATCCCATGAAGTCATTCCTGGGCAGGAAATAGAAGGAAGAGAGTTACAAAAGCTGACATCAGGATAAAAGAATAATTATATAGATTTTTTAAATGTAAAATCAAAGATATAAGACAAAGATCAATAATCCGGTTCAGGGATAGGGACAGATGCAATGCATTTAACTATAGATAACATGGATATTGTGCAGATCGCGGACAGCGGCCAGTGCTTCAGGTGGACGGTTGAAGGGGACGGAGCCTGCAGCATCGTAGCGATGGACAGATATCTTCGGATAAGGCAGAATGGTAATGACTTTGATATAGACTGCGGTGAAGACGAGTGGAAGGACATATGGTCATCCTATCTTGATATGGATACGGATTATGAGAAGGTAGGTAAGCTTATAGAGGGCTCGGATGATGACTACCTTAAGGAAGCCTACAGGCACGGACAGGGAATAAGGATATTAAGGCAGGACCTGTGGGAATCCCTCATTTCATTTATCATTTCCCAGAATAACAACATAAAACGTATACGGGGGAGCATAGAAGCGATATGTGCTAAGGCTGCCCTGCCTGTTGACGGAGGAATCCATACAGGGAAATACAGGTTTCCGAAGGCCGGTGAGATAGACAGGGATTTCTTTAATGACAGAAGCCTGGGTCTTGGATACAGGGATACATACCTTGCCGATATGTATGAGTACGCAGCCCTTAATCCGGATTTTCCGGGAAGACTTAAGGAAATGGATAATGAAGGAGCTTTTAAGGAGTTAAAGTCATTCAAGGGCATAGGAGATAAGGTGGCTAACTGCGTGTGTCTGTTCGGACTTCATCAGATAGATGCGTTTCCGATAGATACACATATAAAACAGATAATTAATAAATACTATCCCGGAGGCTTTGACTTTGAAAGGTATAAGGGATATGCGGGGATCATACAGCAGTATATGTTCAACTACAAGCTGAATTCTGCCAGGGGATAAATATGTATGAATTATATGCTTGCATGATAATGCGGATTACGAATGTATGAAGGATTGCTGGAATGCGCAGCATGGAGCAATCCATGGAATTATTATGTATGGGGAAGGATAATGCCATATTTACCTGTCACAAGAGAGGATATGGAAAAAAGAGGGCTTAAAGAGCTTGATTTTGTGTATGTATGCGGGGATGCCTATGTCGATCATCCCTCTTTCGGTCATGCCATAATATGCCGTGTCCTTGAGGCTCACGGCTACTCGGTAGGTATCATTGCCCAGCCCGACTGGAAGGATGAGGGATCCATAGCTGTTCTTGGCAGGCCCCGTCTCGGTTTCTTTGTCAGTGCGGGAAACATGGATTCAATGGTCAACCATTATACCGTGAATAAGAAGAAAAGGTCCCGGGACGCTTATTCACCCGGAGGGAAGACCGGAAGGCGGCCTGATCGGGCAGTCATTGTATATGGGAACTTAATAAGGCGTAGGTTTAAGGATGTCCCGGTGATAATAGGGGGAATAGAGGCATCCCTTCGAAGGATGGGCCACTATGATTACTGGTCGGATTCCATGAGAAGATCTGTCCTCCTTGATTCGGGTGCTGATCTTCTGTCCTATGGCATGGGCGAGAGATCAACGATAGAGATAGCGGATGCGCTGAATGCCGGTATCGCGGTTTCGGATATAACCTATATAAGGGGAACCGTATACAGGGCAAGGACACCGGAAGGAGTACCGGATGCGATAAAGCTTCCGACGTTCTCACAAGTGCAGAATGATAAGAAAAAATACGCAGAATCATTTGCCCTACAGTATGAGAATACTGATCCATTTACCGGGAAGGCCCTGATCGAGGAATACGATCACAATGTCTATGTAGTACAGAATCCACCGGCTTTTCCGCTTACAACAATTGAAATGGATGATGTTTATGACTTACCCTACATGAATGATTATCATCCTTCATATAAGGATATGGGCGGTGTTCCCGCAATAAATGAGATAAAGTTCTCGATAACAAGTAACAGGGGATGCTTCGGCGGGTGCAGCTTTTGTTCTCTTACCTTCCATCAGGGAAGGATAGTTCAGGCAAGAAGCCATGACTCCATAATAAAAGAAGCCGAAAAGATGACTCAGGATCCCGACTTTAAGGGGTATATCCATGATGTGGGCGGGCCTACGGCCGATTTCCGCTTTCCATCCTGCGAGAAACAGTTAAAGAGCGGGGTATGCAGGGACAGGCAGTGCCTCTTTCCTAAGCCCTGTAAGAACCTTAAGGTGGATCATTCGG
>DPZM01000153.1:0-3052 GCA_003535955.1 Lachnospiraceae bacterium
CTGTACAAGGGGACCGTGAATGAGATCAACAGGATAACCGGTGAGATAGAGACCTTGAGCAGGTCGATCGGGAACCTGCAGGCCGACCTGGCATCCCTTCCGCCGACGGACCTGAGCCCGGAAGAATACGCCGCAACGGTACTTAACGGTAACTGGATGTCCGACATCATGCGAAACTGGACGGAAACCTCCAACCTTAAGGCGACATACGAGAATAAGATACTTAATTCATATCAGAAGGAGCAGCTTAAGAATTCCTATGATTTGTCAGCGCTTTCGGTTGATACCGCCGAGGAGAACTTAAGCAAGGCCGGAGCCGGTGTTACGATCGAGTTCGATGGTATAGTCACCGAAAGCTTCATCAAGGCCGGAACTGTAGTCACCAAGGGAAGTCCCCTCTTCACTGTGGAGGATTCGAAGAACATTAAAGTAGACGTGGGGATCAGTAAATACGATATAGGTAAGATAGCGGTAGGCCAGAGGGCTGATATCGATATAGCCGGTGCCACATATACAGGCAGAGTCACACAGATAAAGCGTGTGGCAGAAACCGGCAATTCCGACAAGCCCAAGGTGACGGTATCGGTTAAGTTCGACGCACCGGATGAGAGAGTATATCTGGGGCTTGAGGCCAGCGTTGTCATTTATACAAGTGAGAAGCAGGGAGCGCTTACGATACCCGCGGAGGCTTATTATGCCGATGATGACGGGGATTACTGCTATATCATAGATGAAGGCACCGTGAAGAAGCAGTACATAACCGTGGGACTTAGATCCGAGGACAGGATAGAGGTCGGCATGGGCCTTAAGGAAGGTGACGTCGTCATCACCGATGCCATAACCGATGAACAAATAGGAACGAAAGCGGAGAGTAAATAACAGTTCGAAGCACATGCTGTCAGGAACGTAAGAAAGTGTAAATATATATGTTTGGTAAGAAAAATGATAAGGACGTCCGGGAACTTGAGATCGAGGATATAACAGACGATAAGTCCCTTGATAAGGTTAAGGATGTATCCGGCAGGATAAACAAAAAAACAAAGAAGAAAAAGACGGTCAAAACGGCAGCTGATAAAACTATCCCGGATAAAGGACATAAAAAAGAACAAAAAGACATGCAAAATGAAGACCGGGCAGAAGGACATGGCGTCCTTATAGAATTTAAGGATGTCTGCAAGAAATATTCCCAGGGAGAGAATGAATTCTATGCGCTAAAGAATGCAAGCCTTACGATAAACGAAGGCGAGATGGTGGTTATCCTGGGACCCTCCGGAGCGGGAAAGTCAACCCTTCTTAACCTTCTGGGCGGGATGGATTCGGCCTCGAGCGGACACATATGGTTTGACGGAGAGGACTTAACAACCTATTCGGATAATCAGCTTACTGCATACAGGGCCGGGAATGTGGGCGTTGTATTTCAGTTTTATAACCTTATCCCAACACTTACCGCCTATGAGAATGTAGCGCTTATGAAGGATATAAAGGCGGGGACCACTGACCCGGTGGAAGCCCTGAGTGCAGTGGGGCTTAGGGAGCACATGCATCAGTTCCCCTCACAGATGTCGGGCGGTGAGCAACAGAGGACCTCCATAGCAAGAGCCATTTCCAAGAATCCCAGATTACTGCTATGCGATGAGCCTACCGGAGCCCTTGATACCGGAACGGGCAAGGAGGTGCTTAAGCTTTTGCAGGACATGAGCCGTGAGAAGAAGCGGACTGTAGTGATGGTTACGCATAATTCCTTCTTTGCGGATATTGCCGATACGGTCATAAGAGTCAAAAACGGGGGTATTGAAAGTATAGCCCACAATGATGCCCCCAAGGATGCTTCGGAAGTTTTTTGGTAATTATCATAAGGGGAACCATCGAAAATGCTATTAAGAAAGATGTGGCGCGACCTCCTGAAAAACAAGACCCAGTTCATATCCATTTTTTTGATGTCGCTTCTGGGGATGCTCGTTTTTGTGGGGCTGGATGCCGAGAGCTCGGGCGCGGGCGATGCGGTCAATGCCTATTATAAAAAATACAACCTGTGTGATATCTGGATACAGGGAGCGGGATTTACGGATGATGATATGCGTACCGCAAGGCATGTGACGGGAGTTGCGGATGTTGAAAAGAGACTTGCGCTTACCGGAACCATGGACATGGGGGAGGGCGAGGATGCCTTTACAGCCTATATGTACATCAATTTTATGGAATCGGATGACATCAATTCCCTCATGGTCTATGAAGGAGAGCCCTTTGACGGTGAGGGTGAAGGAGTGTGGGTTCAGGAATGGTTCGCGCGCACCAACGGGATAAAGCTTGGTGACAACATAAAGATAAGGCTTGACAGCACGACCATTAACGCTGTTGTAAGGGGAATAATAGACGCGCCGGATCATGTTTACTACGTCTCCGAATCCGATGTTATGTATCCGAATTATCAAAAGTGCGGACTGGTATATCTTCCGCCGTCGATGTATCCGGATCCCTCCGGGATCATCTATAATCAACTGGTCGTTGATGTCAGGGAGGACATGAGTGATGATGCGACCATAAGTACCATAAAGGAGAAGCTTGAGAAGGCCTTCGACCGGGATGATATAGCCGTCACGGACAGGGATCAGAACTTAAGCTTTGCCACCTATGATTCCGAGATCAAACAGCATAAGGCGATGGGGCTTATGTTTGCGGCGGTATTTCTGGCTATAGCTCTTCTTGGCATAGTCACGACAATGGCCAGGGTAACAGGGAGCCAGCGGACCCAGATAGGAACCCTCAAGGCTCTGGGATTTTCCAAGGCGGCGATCACGTTTCATTATGTTTCCTATGGATTTGTAATAAGCGCGCTTGGCTATATCGTGGGAGCCTGGATAGGATACCTTACCCTGCCGCCGTGGATACTGGGGATGTTTGTGGGCAGCTATCTCGTGCCGGGGCTTAAGGGCAGGATAACGGCGCTGGATATCGAAGCCATTATAATAGCAATAATAATATCCACTCTTGTAAGCTTTTTATCATGCCGCAAGGAACTCAAGGATCCGCCGGCAGTGACTCTTAAGCCGCC
>DPZM01000153.1:3171-3495 GCA_003535955.1 Lachnospiraceae bacterium
ACCCAGTGGAACATAAGGGATGTCTTCAGGAATAAACTGAGATCGCTCATGGGCATCATGGGTGTTGTGGGCTGTTCGATGCTGCTTATCTGCGGATTTGGCTGTTTTGACTCCATTAACGGACTTATGGATAAAATGTACGGTGAGCTTATGACGGCAAGTAACAAGGTGCTGCTTTCAAAGGATGCCGATTACGGATATGCATATGATCTTGCATCCCGGTATAAGGGGCAGATGATAGAGGAGACAAGCGTTGAATTTGTGTCGGACAGCGTTAAGAAGAGCGGGTCGGCTACCATAATCGATAAGGGCAATTATGTGCAT
>DPZM01000290.1 GCA_003535955.1 Lachnospiraceae bacterium
TTGACGAGTCCCATATTACGATCCCCCAGATAAGGGGAATGTATGCGGGAGACCAGTCGAGGAAGACCACATTGGTTGACTTTGGCTTCAGGCTTCCTTCTGCCAAGGATAACCGGCCCTTGAACTTTGAGGAGTTTGAAGGTAAAATAGACCAGATGATGTTCGTTTCGGCCACGCCCTCGGATTATGAGGCAGACCATGAACTGCTAAGAACTGAGCAGGTCATAAGACCCACAGGGCTGTTGGATCCCGAAATAAGCGTCCGCCCCATTGAAGGCCAGATCGATGATCTTATAGCTGAGATAAAGAAGGAAACCGAAAAGCACAATAAGGTCCTTGTCACAACCCTCACGAAGAGGATGGCGGAAGACCTGACCGACTATCTTAAGGAAGTGGGTATCAGGGTCAAGTACCTTCATTCGGATGTGGACACCCTTGAGAGGGCTCAGATAATAAGGGATATGCGGCTTGATGTTTTCGATGTTCTTGTGGGTATCAACCTCTTAAGGGAGGGATTGGATATCCCGGAGATATCGCTGGTGGCGATCCTTGATGCCGATAAGGAAGGCTTCCTGCGTTCGGAAACGTCGCTTATCCAGACTATCGGGCGTGCGGCCAGGAACGCTGAAGGCCACGTTATCATGTATGCGGATATGATGACGGATTCCATGAAGAACGCCATAGATGAAACGAACAGGCGCCGTAAGATACAGAGTGAATATAACGAAGAGCACGGTATAACACCGCAGACCATCAAGAAGGCGGTAAGGGATCTTATATCGATCTCCAAGGAGATAGCGAAAGAGGAGATGCGGTTTGAGAAGGATCCCGAATCAATGGATGATAAGGAGCTTGATAAGCTTATTAAGCAGGTCGAGAAGCAGATGAAGAAGGCTGCGGCCGATCTTGACTTTGAATCGGCGGCCATGCTCAGGGATAAGATGATAGAACTTAGAAAACTGAGGTTTTCAAAGGACTGACGGAGGTAAGATTTGAGCAGGATTTCGGTGGTTGTTCCCACCTTCAACGAATCGGAGAATGTGGGGAACCTGGTTAATCAGATAGATTACGCGCTGAGGGGGATTGAGTACGAGGTTGTCTTCGTTGATGACAGTACGGATAACACCCCGGAGGTGATCGAACAGGTGATGAAGGAGAATCCCAATGTGCGGATGAAGCACAGAGTGGGGGAAACAGGACTGGCGACAGCTGTTATCGAGGGATTCCGGATCGCGTCAGGTGATTATATAGCCGTTATGGATGCTGACCTTCAGCATCCCCCGAAGATCCTTCGGTCCATGTATTACTGCCTTGAAACGGGAGTTGATTTCTGCGTGCCTTCGCGTTTTATTCCCGGCGGGTCGGACGGAGGACTGGGCCCTTACAGGAAGCTTGTATCCGGTGTTGCAAGATATATAGGCAAGATACTTCTTCCCTGCCTTCGCAAGATCACGGATCCGACCAGCGGCCTGTTTATGTTCAGAAGGGAAGTAATAAGCAATGCGGACCTTCAGCCGATAGGATGGAAGATACTTATTGAGGTTCTTGCGATGGGAACCTACAGGACGGTTGTTGAGATACCCTATAAGTTCCAGGCACGCCCCGCCGGTGAGAGCAAGCTTACGTCAAAGGTGACGATCGAGTATCTTAAACAGGTAAGGGGGCTTATGAAGAGGGGAAAGAAGCAGCAGGGAGTAAAGGTGATACGCTGGTCTGAGAAGCGTATGAAGGCTGCGGAGAAATAATATGGTTTTCAGTTCTGTCGTTTTTTTGTGTTTCTTTTTGCCGGTAATGATATTGGTGTATTACGCGCTTCCGGGGATGCTTAAGAATGTATGGCTTCTCATCGGAAGCCTGTTTTTCTATGCCTGGGGTGAGCCTGAGTACATCTTTATAATGCTGGCTTCGATAGTGGGGAACTATCTCTTCGGAATGCTAATACATTTCTTTGCGCTTAAAGAAAGTGAAACAGGGGGACGGTTCCTCGTTTCACTGAAAAAAAATGAAACGAGGAACCGTCCCCCTGTTTCATTTCGCCTTCTTCCGAAGATCACCCTGGCAGTGACCATATTATACAATCTCGGTATTCTCTTCTACTTCAAGTATTTCAATCTCTTTATGGAGACGGTCAGCCAGATATCCCATAAGGAGATGGAATGGACAAGGGTGGCGCTTCCGATAGGAATATCTTTTTACACATTCCAGGGTATGTCCTATGTTATCGACGTATACAAAAGTGAAGGACAGACGGACCGGAGCGGCAACAGGGTATCGATCGTTCAGAAGAATCCTATAAACCTTGCCCTCTATATTTCAATGTTCCCACAGCTTATTGCAGGTCCCATAGTAAGGTATTCGGATATTAAGGACTCCCTGAAAAGGAGGGTCACCAATGCAGATACCTTTACCAAAGGAGCAGAGAGGTTTATCGTGGGCCTTGCCAAGAAGGCGATTCTTGCCAATTCGATCGGTGAAGTTGCGGATAAGATTTTCAATGCCGATCTTCAGTATATGGGTGTTCCCGTAGCTTGGCTTGGTGCCCTGTGTTATACGCTTCAGATATTCTATGATTTTTCCGGTTATTCGGATATGGCCATAGGACTTGGTAAGATCTTCGGCTTTGACTTTCTCGAGAACTTCAATTACCCCTATATATCAAAGTCAATAACGGAGTTCTGGAGGAGATGGCATATTTCCCTCTCAAGCTGGTTCCGTGACTATCTGTATATTCCGCTGGGAGGCAACAGGAAGGGGAATGTATATGTGAACCTTCTTATAGTGTTCCTTGCCACGGGCATATGGCACGGCGCCGCATGGAGTTTCCTTATATGGGGCCTGTGGCACGGACTCTTTATGCTTGTTGAAAGATACTTCAGAAAGAGGGAAAAGGCCAACCCCTTTGACAAGGTACCGGCCGTACTCAAATGGCTGTATGCCATGCTTGTTGTAATGCTTGGATGGGTTCTCTTCAAACTGGAGGATGTTCCCAAGACCCTTGCCTATATAGGGAAGATGTTTGGGGCCGGAGCCGGCGGATACACAGAATTCTCCGCAAGGTTCTACCTTGACAACAAGATGATTGTTCTTCTTATCATCGCGATACTGGCATGCGTACCCTGGAAGGAGATTCTCAAAGGCCGTGCCCTGACTGTGTACACCGGATTCACGGATGCCGCTCCGGGTAAGGCTTCATGCATAATCCGCCGGGTGCTGCTGATTTTGCTTTTGCTGGTGAGTATGTTGTTTATTGTTAATTCGACGTATAATCCGTTTATATATTTTAGATTCTAAACAAACTGAG
>DPZM01000170.1:0-1505 GCA_003535955.1 Lachnospiraceae bacterium
ACTGGTTGAATATCGTAAAGTCAACTCAGGCCAAGAATAAGATAAACCAGTGGTTCAAGAATGAATTAAAGGAAGAGAACATCTTAAAGGGTAAGGAGATGATGCAGGATTACTGCAAGGCTCATTCCATTGACCAGGCCAAGGTGTTCAGGCCTGAATATATACATGCTATCCTTGAGAAATACGGCTTCAAGGACTGGGATGCCGTAAGGGCCGCGGTAGGCCACGGCGGCCTTAAGGAGGGGCAGATCATCAACAAGATGATGGAGCTCTACGATAAGGATCATCCCAGGATCCTGTCGGATGATGAGGTCATGGAGTCCGTCAACGGCAAGGCCGGCGAGCGTAAGATACAGATTAAGAGCAAGGGCGGTATTGTTGTCCGGGGCATCGACGATGTGGCGGTACGTTTCTCCAAGTGCTGCAATCCCATCCCGGGTGATGAGATAGTGGGCTTCGTAACAAGGGGAAGGGGAGTGTCGATCCACAGAACCGACTGTATCAATATTATCAATCTTCCCGAAATGGAAAGGGCTAGGCTTATTGAGGCCGAGTGGCAACAGGATGCCAATAAGATGTCCGAACGCTATATGGCCGAGATCAATATATATAGCGTTAACAGGACCGGAATGCTGGCTGAGATCACGAGGATACTAACCGAGAAGAATGTCAGCATACTCAAGATGAATGTCAGGACCTCCAAGCAGGGTACTGCTACGACATCTATTTCATTTGAAGTAGCCAACAAGGATGAACTCAACAATGTTATTGAGCGGCTGGGTTCTATAGAAGATGTCATCGACATAGAAAGGACAACAGGATAATGGGTGAACTTAAGATAGGCAGAATGGTCATGGGACCGGTTCAGACCAACTGCTATTTTGTATATGACAGTGAGAGTAAGAAGGCAGTAGTGTTTGATGTACCCTGCAACGGAGCATATATTTACGATACTCTCAAGAAAAATGGCATCGAGGTTGCAGGGATATGCTTAACCCACGGGCATTTTGACCATATAATGGGCGTCAATGAGTTGAGAGCTGCCGCATCCGTTAAGGTATACGCTTATGAAGAGGAGAAGGATGTGTGTGAGGATACGCACAACAACTGTACGGAAGAGACGGGAAGACTGTGCACGGTTAAGTGCAACAGGTACTTAAAGGACAATGAGGAAGTGGATATAGAAGGGATACGTTTTAAGGTAATTGCAACCCCGGGACATACTAAGGGAAGCTGCTGCTTCTATTTTGAGGAAGCGGGGATCCTTATAAGCGGCGATACGCTGTTTAACGGTTCCATAGGACGCTCGGACCTTCCCACAGGTTCCGAATCCACTTTGATAAGGTCAATTAATGAACGGCTCATGTGCCTGCCCGATGATGTTAAGGTTTATCCGGGACACGGTGATGAGACAACCATAGGCTTCGAACGGCGTAACAATCCTTTTATTTATTAACCGTTTGCAGGATTCATTTGGAAGATCATATGATACATATATTTGTTAA
>DPZM01000170.1:1617-3535 GCA_003535955.1 Lachnospiraceae bacterium
GAAGAAGAACTGAATATTGAGCTTGTTGAAGATGGTAAGGAATCCACAGGGGTTCCTTCCTTTTATGATGTGGTCCTTTCTTCATCGACGGTTTCGTGTTCCCATGTTTGCGGGGAAGTAAAGCTTAAAAAGGAAGAAGAGCTGTACAGTCCTGATAAGGGCGCTATAAAGGATGCAATGAAAAGATGTATTTACGAATGCGCCAGCGAAATATCGGGGAAGAGCCTTCCGTGGGGAACACTTACCGGTATAAGACCTGCCAAGATTCCCATGCTCATGCTGGATAAGGGCAGTGATGACGAAGAAATAAGAAAGTACATGAAGTACCGCTATCTTGTGTCGGATGAGAAAATAGGATTAAGCACGCAGATAGCTCACAGGGAGAGGGAAATACTTAAGGATATAGATGCTACGGACGGCTACAGCCTCTACATTGGAATTCCCTTTTGCCCGACAACCTGTCTGTATTGTTCCTTTACTTCTTACCCGATATCGGCCTGGAAGGATAAGGTGGATGATTATATAGGATGCCTTAAAAAAGAGATCGATCTTGTATTGGATTTATATAAGGGCCGCTCGCCTGGCACGATATATATGGGAGGTGGAACACCCACAACCCTTGAACCCGACAAGCTGTGGGACCTGATAGGGTACCTTAGACATAAGTTTGATCTTTCGGGCCTGCTGGAATTCACGGTGGAAGCCGGCCGGCCTGATTCGATCACCATTGATAAGCTGGCTGTCCTTAAGGAGATGGGTGTTACCAGGATATCAATAAACCCTCAGACCATGAATGATGAGACACTTAAGATTATAGGAAGGCGGCATACGACAGAAGATATAAGGAATTCCTTCCGAATGGCCAGGGATGCGGGTTTTGACAATATAAACACAGATATGATACTGGGCCTTCCCGGTGAGGACTTAAGTCATGTCAGGCATACCATGGAAGAACTTAAGCTTCTTAAGCCCGACAGCATAACAATACATTCCATGGCTATAAAAAGGGCTGCGGGAATGGCTGAATATCTGAAAGAACACGGGGAACTCAAAAGCATTAATACACCTGATATGTTGAAATGCGCTTGCGACGGAGCAGAAAGCCTTAACATGGTCCCGTATTATATGTACAGGCAGAAGAACATGACCGGCAATTATGAAAATGTGGGCTATGCAAGGGAAGGGTGCTTCGGCATCTACAACATACTGATAATGGAGGAGGTCCAGTCCATAATCGCATGCGGTGCCGGAACAGTCAGCAAGAGGGTTTATGAGGACGGCCTTATAGAGAGGTGTGATAACGTAAAGGATGTTTCCCTCTATATGGAAAGGCTTGATGAAATGCTTGAACGTAAGAGAAAACTGTTTGGTTCTTTAAATACTTGAAAAAATATGATATTATACCTCTAACTGTGTATAAGAAAGGAATAAAAATGGCATTAACAAAGAAGCCCGTAACGGGAATGAAGGATATACTGCCCGGGGAGATGCAGATAAGGGACTATGTGACCTCTCTTGTAAAGGAAACTTACGGCGGTTTCGGTTTCAGGTCAATAGAGACTCCATGCGTTGAACATCTTGAGAACCTGTGTTCCAAGCAGGGCGGTGAGAATGAGAAGCTGATCTTTAAGATCATGAAGAGGGGCGAGAAGCTTAACCTTGAGAATGCGAAGTGCGAAGAGGATATATCGGATTCGGGGTTAAGGTATGATCTGACCCTTCCTCTTTCGCGCTATTACGCAAATCATGCGAATGAACTGCCGTCACCCTTTAAGGCCCTGCAGATGGGCAGTGTGTGGAGGGCTGACAGGCCCCAGAAGGGAAGGTTCCGCCAGTTCGTCCAGTGTGATATAGACATTCTGGGTGATCCCAGTTACCTGGCTGAGATAGAGCTTATACTGGCAACTACAACACTGCT
>DPZM01000029.1 GCA_003535955.1 Lachnospiraceae bacterium
GCTTTATGTGTAAAGGGCTGAATATATGCCCCTATCTTAAGTCCCATTATTCCGGCAAAAAAAGTCAGCGGATTGCCGATCCCGGAAAGCTCCAATAAAACAATGGCCGCGCATACGATTATGTATCTTAACGAAGCCTTCTTCTGAATGTAGGCCCTGGCACCCCTCTCGTCAAGCGTGACCGCGACATCTATTGATCCTGCCATGCTGACTGCAAGGACCACACATATTATCAGTCCTGCCAATAGTCCTATTGAGTGATACAGCTTTCTCTCCGTAAGGATAAGAAGAAATATCTCCCATACGATACAGTAAGCAGCGGCACCGGCTATAAGCTCCTTCAGTGTGGTATTGGCGCGAAGCTTAGCGATCATGACTCCCGGTCCCTGCCTTCGATCTTCGGCCTCTTGGATTCATCATAGTTAGAGCCCCTGACCTTGACATCATCATGAACCGGCGGTTTCTTATATATCTGCCTGGCAAAAATGTATACATTGCGTCCGCCCGCTATTGCTCCAAGAAAAAACAGAATGATAACAATAAATGACGTGCCCAATATCCTGTCGAGATATATCCCTAGGAAAGTACACAGGATAATGGGGACCAGCATGTTGATCCCGAATTGCAATATCTGTGTAAGAGAACGGTATACTCCTTTATCGTAACTCACATCTGCATCCTCTTGAATGGTTATCATTAAATAATATAGCAGTTTTTTGTCAGATTGTCCACATTGCACATCTTATATAACAGAGATTTTATAAAGTTTTTTTATTTTCTGACTTTATTGCACATTTCTATTATTCGTTAGACAAACTTCCTATATATTGTTATACTTACAGAAAAATGACCGGTCATATTCGGAGGATCTGCTATGGATAAACCCCTGCTCTACAGAAAACGTATAATACCCGAAGAATGTGTTCCCCTGGTGGATGACATCATCCTGGAAATGAACGAAGACATAATAATGACCAAATGGAATACTCTCCATCCCAAGAAGAATCTCCATCACGGTTATTCATGCTATTTCCTGAAGGAGGGATATAAGGTAAGTAAGTTCCTTCGCGAAGATGATTCCCTGATGTACTGGTACTGTGACATCATAAAGACCGACTATGACAAGGATTCAAATACATATGTTTTCACCGATCTGCTGGCTGATGTCATCATGTTTCCCGACGGACATGTCAAGGTGGTTGATATCGATGAGATCGCGCAGGCCCTTGAAGAAGACAAGCTTCCCAAGGAAGATGTGATCACCCTGCTTAACAACCTGGATAAGCTCCTTAAGATCGTTTACAGTCCGGATTTCGAAACTTATAAGCACAGAATAAATGAGTATGCATTACCACACTAGATAATGCAGAAATCCTTACGGATTTCTTATGATCATTAATAAAAAACATGATCCCCTATTATTGTTCCATTGATCTGCGGGATCACTGTCCTGAAGAAGAGGCAGTTGCCTACAGGCTGTGAACCGGCCATTGCCTCATCGGCAGCCCTGTAGCAGGATTCCGTTGCGCCCAGAGACAGCCTTGTTGCAAGACGTCCGCTTCCTACCGGCGAGAACTGTCTTTTCTGGTAGATAACCCCCACCATTGTATTCGGAAATGCCGCACTTCTCATGCGGTTTATAACAACAGAACCGACAGCGACCTGACCTATATAAGGCTGATTACCTGCCTCGCAGAATATCAGGCAGGCCAGAAGCTCCCTGTCGCTTACATCAAATCCAAGATCTCCCGTATTGCTCCAGGCCATCCTGCCTGCCCTCTCCGAAAGCTCCTTCTCCTCCTTAAGCTGTTTTTTAAGGGCGGCAAGATTGGCTTCGTGTTCCTTTATCTCTGATTCATAGGCCTTCTGTTCTATCTCGGTAGCCGTTATCGCCCCGTCTGTAGCGGCAATTGTTCCGGAGGTCGAGTTTACCAGGGTTGAGACCTTGTTTTTCTCGGCCTTGGCTTCACCCATCAGCTCATCCAGCTGTTCTATTTCCTTCTTAAGGACCTCTTCCTTCTCTTCAACCGTCTTTCTCTGTTCGACCAAAAGATCAAAGAGCCGGCGGTCGTAGTCTTCCAGCTTGCCTACATACTCGGCCTTATTGAGAAAATCAGCGTAATTGCTCGTCTGAAGGAAGGTCTGCAAAAGAGTGACATCACCCTTCTCATATATGGCACGGAGGTGTCTCTTCATCAATTCGTACTGCCTGGCTTCTTCGATCTTGGCAGATTCTATATCCAGCTTGGTCTGAACTATCTCCGTCTGTTTATCATCCATCCTTGTCTCTATCTTGGCAAGGTTGTTGCTTATCTCTTCAAGCTCACTGTTTAACTTATTAAGGTAATCCTGAAGCTGCTCCCTGGTATCTTCAAGATCTTCCTTCTTATCGTCTACGGCCTTCTTCTGCTGTTCGGTCTCCTTTTTAAGTTCTTCGGCCTTCTTGATCTTCTCGGAAGTTGTCTCGGCATTAACATGATCAGGTACGGCGAAAAAGCCTGCACTTACGACAAGCAGGATACATATTGTTTTTTTACAGATAGACTTCCATCTTATCACAGCTTTAGCGTAACCTCTCTGTCTGTGTGTTTGTACTGGTAATATCTCACACCGGCAGCATCCAACATTCTCCTTGAAGCGATGGTACTCGGTTCATTCTCGTATTTGTTGCAGTCATAAACTATTGTCTTGATGCCTGACTGTATGATCGCTTTGGCACATTCATTGCATGGAAAGAGCGTCACATACAGCTTGGCCCCATCAAGGGTTCCGCCCCTGTAGTTAAGGATCGCGTTAAGCTCGCTGTGGGTTGTATAAAAATACTTATTGTTAAGAGGATCACCCACCCTGCACCAGGGAAAGTCATCATCCGAACAGCCTATGGGAAAACCGTTATATCCCATAGACAGTATCTTGTTATCCTGACTGACGATGCAGGCACCCACCTGGGTATTGGGATCCTTGCTCCTCATTCCCGACAGCATGGCAACACCCATAAAGTATTCATCCCATGAAATATAATCTTCTCTCTTATCACTCATTATACTATCTCCCATAATTGCCGGTCATACTTCAAGTCCTAAAGGACAGGCTTTTGACCCTTTAATCATATTTTTCGGCATACCTCATGAATAGAACTCATCTTCAAAAGCTGCGATCTGTGACAGCCTGCGCACATGCTTCTCTTCGCCGGAGAATTCCGTAGAGAAGAAGATGTCAACTATATCAAGCGCGAGGTTGGGACCTATCACACCGCCGCCAAGTGCCAGTATATTGGCATCATTGTGCATCCTTGTAAGCCTTGCGCTGGTACAGTCATTGCACAGGGCAGCCCTTACTCCCTTAACCTTGTTGGCTACGATTGAAATGCCTATACCGGTTGTGCACAGGACAATACCCTTTTCGCATTCACCGCTCGCAACGGCTTCGGCTGTTGCCCTTCCTATAGCCGGATAGTCAATGGAATTCCTGTCGTAGCTCCCGAAATCCCTGATCTCATGTCCCTGTTCCTTAAGGTGCTCCATGATAAGAAGCTTCATGTCAAATGCTCCGTGATCGCAGCCTATTGCAATTTTCATAATTCCTCCTTTTAGACCGTTCAGTATTATTACACTTGATAAATATATCACAGTTACTTACACTTCCACAAGGCTGTGGCCGGCGGCCTTTATAAGCCTGTTCATGATGGCCTGTCCTATGCGGGGAGTGGAAAAATCCTCGGAATAGATAAGGTCTATATCCTCATCGTCACACCTGCGCAGTACCGAGTAAAGGTGACGGGCGATCTCTTCCTCATCGTCTCTGGCGCCCACGCTCATAAGAAGTGTGGCGTCCCTGTAATTATCCTTCGTCTCATCAGTCGCAATGATCCCGACCCTGAGTCCTTCCCTAAGCCCCCTGTCAAGCGCCTCCCTCATATAGCTTACGACAGGATCCCTGTCGCCCTTTACGATGGTAAGTTCCCCTCTTGGTGCATAATGCCTGTATTTCATACCCGGTGCCTTGGGACGGAGTCCTTCATTTACCTCTCCGAAAACTGCCGGGTCATATGAAACACCGCCAATGGTATCCCGGATCATATCTCCCGTGATATAACCCGGACGCAGGATCATGGGTACAGGCTCTGTCATATCAACAATGGTTGACTCAAGCCCTATTACGGATTGGCCTCCGTCTATTATCATATCTATACGACCGTTCATATCTTCGATCACATGTGAAGCCTCGGTCGGCGAAGGCCTGCCTGACAGGTTTGCGGAGGGTGCCGCTATAAATCCGCCTGCCGCCTCAATAAAGGCTGCCGCTATCCTGTTTGACGGCATTCTTACCGCTACCGTATCAAGTCCTCCCGTGGTTTCCATGGGGACTATCCTCTTCTTCTTAAATATCATCGTAAGAGGACCCGGCCAGAACTTCCCGGCCAGTTTTACGGCATCATCACTTACATCCGCGGCGACCTTATACAGGTCCTCAATCCGGTATATATGAACGATCAGCGGATTGTCCGACGGCCGTCCCTTGGCCGCGTATATCTTCTCGGACGCTTCGGGATTAAGAGCATCCCCTCCGAGACCATAAACCGTTTCCGTGGGAAAGGCAACCAGTCCGCCTTCCTTAATTATCCTGCCGGCCTTTTGCATATCATCTGCGTTTATGCTGTTTTCAACCGCTTTGACAATAAGAGTTTGCATACTGATTAAATATAACATGTTTTCGGGATTTGTGCATCCAAAAAATACTTTGTATGGGACCTGTTATTTGGGGTATAATATGATGGTACGGAGCATGCAACTATCCTTTTATCGGGAGCACCCCATGACAAACAGAACAATTCCGGCAGGAACGGTTATTTACGAAAGCATGAAGGATTCCGTTGGAACCCTTGATATCATTACAAAGGGAGTCGTCAGGGCAAGCGGTGATTACTGCACCATCGATCTCCTTCCCGGAAGCATTATCGGTATCGGTGAATTCCCGGGCGATAAATACATCTTCACATATGAAACCACGGAGGATACAACCGTATATTCCTATCCATACGAATCCGAAGCTTCGCTGGTAGCTCTCTTAAAGGGCAATCCCAAGCTTCTATCAACTCTGGTTGCGGCAGGCGTCCGTTTCGCCAAGAACATGCAGAGCGCGGTCCTTGACACAATGGAATTCGCAAGGACCGAATACGCAAGGCTTCAGTCCGCGCTTTCGGAGTACCCTTCCCTTGCCATACAGGCCGGGATAACCCCCAGGTCATTTGACGATCTTAAGGCCTTCAATGCCCCCGAAATGCTGGATAAGGCCAAGGGCTGGCACAGGGATTTCGTGGAAGACCTCTATGCGAACGAAGTAAAGTTTAAAAAGGAGTTCTATTCCGTACCCAGTATAGGACTGGGCATCGGACTTACAGTCAACATGTATGCTCTTGAGTCGCGTGACTTTATGGCGGAAGTAATGGAATACATAATTGAGTTTACTGCCGTATCCAGGGACTTTAAGAATCACTGGCTCCTTACCAGAGAAAAAGTTGCAGCCAGGGCAGAGGACGGTTCACAGGCAGTCACCGGAGCAGCCGATGAATCGATAAGCAACTGTCTTAACACCATAAAAGAATTTGCTTCACCGGACCCTGACCTTTTTGCTGCCTTTTCATCCGATCTTGAAGAATTCATAAATTGCGTCGACCGGTACGGAAGTGAGGACAAAACAAGGAAGTTAAGGCGCAGCCTGGCATCCGGATTCTATGATATCTATCTTGCGGTCTTCATGCAGGCATACAAGACTGCGTGGGAGGATATTCCTCTTGGGGTCAGGATGTTTCTTGTCTTTGGCTTTGTTGACGAATCACTTGCGGGAATCGATTACACCAATAAGCTTGCCGCCATCGTATCAGGCATAAAGCTCGGAAATGATCAGCATGTCGTAACAATGTATGAATGGCTCAGGTTCATATACGAAGGAACCATCGTTCCTTCCAAGAACGAATTCGATCTTGATTATCCAGCTTATCTTAAAGAGCTCAAAAGGGAAGGCCGGATCACGGCTGCCGGCGAGAAGCAGCTCCTTAACAGCATGACCGACAGGCTTAAGTTCGAAATAAAGAACTTATTCTCGATCGGCAACAGGTTGACCTTCGGACGCATAACGACTTTTGTCCCTGTCTTCGATAAGGAGAACGTGACCAAAGCACTCGATCAGGCCTATATTAGTCCTTCCCTTGTAAATGAGCAGATAAACCGGATAAGGTCTGTTGATTTTACCGCCTTCTGCAGACAGGGTGTATTCTCTGCACCCGAGGCAGGTGTCAACTCCTTCTTCACAACGGACGAGGTGCTTCCCTATGTTATCCTTATGCCCAATATAGGGTCGCGCGCAAGTCTATGGCAGGAGATCGACTCCAAGAAGCGCAGCACTCCGGCAAGGATGATCATTTCAATCTTCCATACAGAGTCATTCGAAGACACAATGATACGTCTTGTCGGAGAATTCAGATGGGAGATGTGCAAGACCGAGCAGGGCGTCCACTGGAATGATGTCACCGATCCGTCACTTACTGCCCTCTACTGCGACTATCTGCAGTTCTACAGGAAGAATTCACAGCTGTCCCCTGAAGTACGTGAGAAGATATCCGTAACACTCAAAAATAATGCAAACAACTTCAAGAAGGTATTTGTATCCGATTATTACACATATATTAAATATGAATCCCACAACGCATTAAGGCTTAACAAGCAGGCAAGAAGCATCCTATTTACCTTCTGTCCGTTCTCGCGTGAAATAACGGCAGGGCTTTCGGACAATCCGCAGTTTGCCCAGCTTATAACCAAGCATGAATCAGAGGTAAAGCAGAAGCAGAAGTTATTAAACAACCTGTGCGTTAAGTTCGACAAGGCAGGAATGGGCGTTCCCTTGGAAATAAAAAGGCAGATAGAGTTGTGGACTTTCTGAATGTCTCGAACCACAGAATAAAAATCAGAGGAGAAGAAATGACCGAAAAAAAACGCAAAAAAATGCTCTTTATATATAATCCGCATTCCGGCCGCGG
>DPZM01000095.1:0-1087 GCA_003535955.1 Lachnospiraceae bacterium
AAATTGTTTCATAACGGATATGTTAGCATCTATCCGATACAGTGTCAAATGAAAAGCCGATGCAGCAGCACATTTTCTAAAGAGATGTTCCCGCATTAAATTGACAAATATCTAACCATAGGTATAGTATTATAAAACGAGATTTTGGGGTTTAAGGACACTTATAGGTGGGAGGAAAGAGTTAAGACGTGAAGCAGGAAAGACTTATCAGTGTTATCATACCCGCCTATAATGTAGATAAGTATCTTGGAAGGTGCCTTGATTCGGTGCTTGGTCAGACATATGACAACCTGGAGGTGCTGCTGGTCGATGACGGATCAACCGACAGTACAGAAGAGATCTGTGACAGATATGCCGGAAAAGATCCCAGAATACATGTGATCCATAAGGAAAACGCAGGTGTTTCGGCCGCCAGGAATGATGCTCTTAATATGGCCTGCGGCGAATTGATCGCATTTGCCGACGCGGATGATCATTATGAGCCGGATATGCTTGAATGTCTTTATAATAAGATGACGGAATATGATGCCGATATGGCAGTGTGCGGTTATTATGAGGAGTATCCCGACAGGATCGTGGAGCGGGGGACCGGCTTGGGAGATGTTCTTTACAACAGACATCAGGCTTATGAGGATTATTTCAAAATGGGAGGCCGCATCGGCTCGGGCTGTTGGAACAAGCTGATAAAGGCAGAAGCGATTAAGGGTATAAGGTATAAGAAATACAGCATGGGTGAGGATGTGGAACTGCTTAGCCGGGTGATAGACAGGTGTGACAGGATCATCTGTACGGATCATCCGGGGTATCATTATATACATAGGGAGGACAGTGCCACACAGTCGTCATTCCGGCCCGCGAACATGGATATTATATATGTATGTGAGGAAATGGAGGAGTATGTAAGGAACAAACATCCGGAGTTAATAATGCAGTTTTACGGCTTTCATGCAGCCTGGCATGTGGCGACCCTGCAGGTGCTGAAAAAATCCAATGAGTTTTCGAAGCATAATGAAGAAAAACAAAAGCTGAAAAACAATATAAAAGAAAGCATGAAGTATTACAGGAACAACAAATATGTATATTGGGT
>DPZM01000095.1:1276-22657 GCA_003535955.1 Lachnospiraceae bacterium
TATAGGGCCGGAAGACGTTGATGATTACAGAAAAAGAGGTGTGAAGATCGGTGCAAATCCGGCACTTTATGATTGTATTCTGGATTACGGACATGGTTATCTTATAGAGATAGGAGATAATGTAACCATGGCACATGTTACCGTGCTGACACATGACGCAAGCACAAAGAGGAAGCTGGGATACTCGAAAATAGGCAGGGTGAAAATAGGCAGTGATGTGTTTATCGGGCACGGCACCATAATCCTCCCCGGCGTGACCATAGGCAATAATGTGGTGATAGGAGCGGGGAGCGTTGTCAAAAGTGATATTCCGGATAATACCGTTGCCGTTGGAAATCCAGCCGCTGCTGTTTGTTCACTTGATAAATATATAGAAAAAAACAGGAAAAGAATGAGCTCTTCGCCGGTTTATGATATACCGTGGGAAGAGAAAACGGATGCTGACCGGGAGAAGATAATGAATGATCTTTCGGACGGAACGATAGGCTATGATATATAGAATAGGATAATGAATTGAAAAAGCTGTATTTATTACTGGATGATTGGGATAATGACAGGAATTTTGTCGGTGGAGAGCTTGAACTGCTCAGGGCGAAATATGATGTAACCATTCTGTGTGACAGTGCGGTTGGCAACCGCTTACCCGGTGTCAGGTATATCATATATAAAGAACCTTCAATGACAAAGATGCTTTTGGGTGTATTAAAGCTTATTTCAGATACCGATGCATGGAGAGAACTGATCAGGGCATCGAAATACCGGTCACAAGTCAGCGCAGGCGTCCGCGCGAGGATTTCCGAGGTATTAAGGTTCTATATAAAGGCAGATCTTTTTCGTGTATTCATGTATAAGGAAGGCTGCTTTGAAGACGGAGCTTTATATTATTCATATTGGAATTTCCGTAAATGCTACGCTGTCACACATGAGATATCCAAATTTAAAAACAGCAGGATCATATCCCGTATACATGGATATGATCTTTATGACGAGCAGCTCCCTTCAGGGTATCAACCCTTTAAGATCTCCATGGATGCAGCCCTTGACAAGCTGATCTTTGTATCCGAGCATGGAATGGAGTACTATCTGAACAAATACGGAAGAAAAGGATCCAAATATGAGCTCAGGTTACTCGGGACGAAGCGGCATGATGATACGGAGACATATGAGCGCAGGGAAGAGATGACAATAGTCAGCTGCTCCAGGATAGATGAGTGCAAGAGGGTAGGCAGGATCGTAGAAGCTCTTTCACTGATAAAGAAGGTTAATGTCAGGTGGGTTCATTTTGGTGACGGAGTTCTCGGAGATGAAGTGAGAAAGCTCGCGGGAGAACTCCTGAAAAAAAATCCATGCGTTAAGTATGAGTTCAGGGGCAGTGTTCCCAACACGGAAATTCATGACTTTTACAGATCGGAAATGATCGATGCCTTTATCACGTCATCCATGTCGGAAGGCAATCCCGTTTCGGTAATGGAAGCCATGTCATACGGAATTCCCGTTATTGCTCCTTCGATATGTAATTTTCCCAACATGATAGCAGGATGCGGAATAATGGTTTCGGATAAATGCCTGCCTTCCGAGATTGCCGGTGTAATAGAGGATTTACGGGAAATGCCGCTTGAGAAGATAACGGAATTGCGCATGAAAGCGAGATTACTCTGGGAAAAGAATTACGATGCGATGTCAAACAGCAGACGTTTTGTTGAAGAAGTGTTGGAGCCGTTGGAACGAAAGATTTAGGAATGAACGAAGAAAGAAAAGTGCTGAATTGTAAAAAAGCCGGAGAAGTGCTTATAATACTGACCCTTGCACTCTATCCGCTAAGGCATGCAGGGCAGGGACTTGATTACTGGGATGTGGGCTATAATTGTTTAAACTATCTGTATCCGGTTTTGGATAAGATAAATCCTCCTGCTTTTTTCTCTACTTATCTTTCGATACATACGGGACATTTTTTCAGTACCCTGCCCGGCGGGAGTACCCTGCTAGGCATGAACCTGTATTGCGGGCTTATAATATCATTCGGCTGCTGCCTTTCCTATGTATTTATGACACGTACTCTTAAATTCATGAAACTTCCCGTCTTTGCCGGCGAAGTGCTGATGATGAGTCTGTGCTACAGCCCGGCCGTGATCCTGTATAATCATCTGTCGAATGTACTCGCACTTGCAGCTCTGATCTGTCTTTATATCGCTTTAAAGGATAATAGGGATATTATGCTCATGATCGCGGGAGCATGTCTTTCCATAAATCTTTTCGTCAGGTTTTCCAATCTGCCGCAGGCTGCATTTATCCTTGCCGTGTGGATATATGTTTACCGGACCGGAAAAGATAAGAAGGACCTTATCCCCGGCATTTTGGTAAGAAAAACCGCTTTCTGTCTATCGGGTTATCTTTTGCCTCTTATTTTCTTTATTCTGTTGTTATCCGGAATTTATGGGAGGGGAAGCTACTTTAATGGTATAACTGATCTTTTTTCGATGACATCTGATGCGGAATCATATAAGTCATCGTATATGCTTAAGGAAATGGTCCTTGCATATCTTAAAGGCATGCACAGGATGATATATATTGGTGCTTTCTGCCTTATCGCAGCCGGATTTAAATATACAGAGAGATGGAACAGGCATAAAGGGCGTGCTTTGGATATTGTGTACAGGATAATGCCGGGACTGCTTTCACTGATGATGCTTGCCCTTCTGGTATACAGGGATCTGCTTCAGTTCGATCATCATCATTATGCGGTCGTATATCTTAGTGCCGCATTGTTCCTGGATGCAGCCATGCTGTTCGCACTGCGGGACCTTATTTCCAAAAGGCTTTCGGCCGATTCGAAGCTCTTTGCGGGCCTTGTACTGTTGCAGATCCTGACCAATTCGGTAGGAAGCAATACCGGAATATCGGTAGCTATGAACAGTATGTTCCTGTCAGCTCCATATGTTGTCTGCTCACTGACCGATATGGTCAAACAGAAAAGATGCGGTGAATATTCATATGAGATATCGGTAGTCCTGTGTACGGCGGGAGCAGCCTTCTTCGCTCAATGCTTTATGTTTGGTGTGACATATGTATATCAGGAGGGTTATAATACAGGTGCAAGGAACTTTTCGGTAACCGGAAACCATGTATTGTCAGATATAAAAATGTCTGAAGAAAGGGCCTCGTGCCTTCAGGATCTGACGGATTACCGTAATGATAACGGGCTTAAAGGCAGTGAAGTTATAACATACGGATCTATTCCGTCAATCGCTTATTATCTGGAAATGACTCCGGCCATGATGCCGTGGCCGGATCTGGAATCATATTCCGTTAAGGATATGGCATCTGATATAAAGAGGATCGAGGAAGAGATTGACAGGGGGGTGGGTGGATATCCTCTTGTTATTAAGGGATCGTTGCATGAACCGGGTGCGGTTTTGGAGAATACCGAAAAGATACGCTTAATGGAATCCTTCCTTGATCGGTATGATTATGCTTTGGATCATTCAAATGACACATTTGAGGTATGGAGGAAAGAATGATTTCGAACCTGAAAAAACATCCCGGATTAACTTCCGGCCTTTTTCTGGCGTTTGTGGTATTTCTGTGCTTTGTTCTTACATTTGTTTTTGAAGGTGTCGGAATAAAGGATCTTGCAATATCGTCCGCGGAGAATGATGAGCTTATATATTATTATGAAGTTGCCGGCGTGATAAACTACGGTATCCCGCAGGGTTTTTTCGGCTATTATGAAGTATCTGCAAGAACATTGTCATTCGGGCCATGGTCTCCGTTGCTTATTATCAATTACTGCATTCTGGGTAAGTTATTTGGCTGGAGCCTGACTAAGGCGGTGTTCTACAACGCTTTTATGCTGATGCTTGCGGTTTTTCTCTTTGGACTTTTGGCCCGCCCCGGCAAATATCAGACTGTTTTTTGCGCCATAGCCCTTTCTACTTACACTTTTCTTATGTATGGGATATTTTCTGTCGTTCCGGAGGTTACATGTTATTCGTATTCGATCATATATATGGGTCTATGCTATTCGTCTCTTAGGGAAAACAAGAGATATAAAACCGTTTTAATGTTTTCCCTGGCATTTCTTCTTACTCTTATGCGGCCGTATTATGCGGGGCTTATGATCCCGGCGTTATATTTCTGGTATAAAAGAAGGGGAAAAGGAGTTATAATTCCCGGAGCTTTACTGACTGTGGCGTCTGTATACGGATATTTTTTCATCGCGGTGAATTTATGCGCGTGGAGTCCTGTGGGAGGATTTGCGGAAAGGCTCATCCCGAAGCTTGAGCTAAATAAGGACAACATATATTTTCTTTGCAGCAAAATTTCGGTGTCACTTCTTGCCGGAGGCGGCGATATGATACGAAGGCTGGTACACGGACTGTATGCTTCCTACGAGCAATTGGTGGTTTTCTTCGTTGATGAAGTGTGGGCCAGGAACTTTTTTACATTCTATTATATCTTCATTCTTCTGGTCCTTCTTGTTATCCTGACCTGGAAAAAGAGATCATCAGGGGGGAAGCTGACGGACAGTTTTTTGTGGAGATGCTTCTGGCCTGCATATTATACACTGATGACCCTTGCGGTGGCGCTTTATTTCAGCGGTTGGTCTGCTGACCGCCACCTTGCTGAATTTGTTGTTATGGGTATAATGTTTATTTCCATGGAGACAGGGGAGAGCGGATCGCGCAAATGGTTGTTTGCACTGCTTGAGCTAGGGCTTATATATGCACTGACTAAGGTCCCTAACAGGGAGCGGGAGTATGTGTCACGGGAATATATAAATGAGATATATGAAGAAAAGGAAGAACTGGAAAAGATAATGCCGCTAACATACACCGGAGAACCATCATGGGATAATACCGTCTTCTGGATGTATAAGGACAAGGTGGACGGCGAAGAAGTGATCATTCCGTGGAGAGCCCTGTATGCCATACCTGACGGATATGCCTTTAATATGACATTGGGGGATGAATGGTTCGACCATCTAAAGGAGAAGAATGCTAAAATGAGAAGTAAGTATTTTGCTACTGTTCCTTCGGGGGACGGAGAAGAGTGGTGCATAAACAATGGTGGAAGAAAGATCGCGGAATACGGGGGCATAGTATTATATCAGCTCCATTGAATGAATAAGGATATGAACGAATGATAGGGAAAAGTCTGAAAAGAGCCGCGGCAGTGTCCGCATTTATCATTGTATTTATATATCTGTTTATCCATCTGACCTATGTATTTCGCGAGCCCCTGTCACATACGCGGGAACATATGATGGGATTCTACAGTGAGAAGAAAAATACGGTCGATGTGGTTGTATTGGGGACCAGCTGCACCTTTTCCGCCATCGCGCCAATGCAGATGTGGGAGGATTACGGTATAGCCGCATATGATTTTTGTACAAATGTATTGCTTGAGGATACGATGAAATATGCGCTTAGGGAGATAAAAAAGACTCAGTCGCCCAAGCTTATCATAATAGATACCGCTCCTTTTATGAATGCGTATATAGCCCGGAACGGTCCGGATAATACACAGATTATGAGATATAATATCGACGGATTCCGTATATCAAAAAACAGGATCGACCTTATTAACAGCGTGATCGCTGATAAAGAAAAAAGAATGAATTATTATTTTGATCTTTTATATTATCATTCCAATCCCGAACCTGAGGTAAAAAACTGGAATTGGAACCGGTCAACTCCCTATAAGGGCTATTCCAACCTTCAGATAGATGTGGGATATCCGGATGAACATGAAGATGTAAACGTACCGGCCGATAAATATCCAATATCAGATGCGGAGCAAAGAGTTCTTGATGATCTTCTTGACGAGATAGATGCCTTGGGATTTAATGTTTTGTTTATAACGGATCCCTACTGGCCGGTAGACAATAAGGAGGAGGCAATGGGCAGGGCCGAATATCTACAGGTCTATCTTACCGGAAAGGGTTATGACTTTCTTGACATGCATGAGTATCTGGATGATATCGGTATCAAAGGAAGTGAGGATTATTCAATGGATTATAATCACTATACAATAACCGGTGCGATCAAGAATACCAGGTTTCTTGGAGGGTATATCCATGATAAGTATGATCTGCCCGACAGACGCAATGACAGCGGATATGATAAATGGCGCAGAGAGTATGATGAGTGGGTAAATATTGTCCTTCCTGAGAATATCAAGTGGACAAATGATGCAAGAGAGGAATATTTAAGCAATCAATCGAGAGATTAATCTCGAGGACTGTGACAATAAGAGGTATAACAGTGGGCTTCAATTCACAGGAATTTTTGATTTTCTTTCCATGTACGGTGATCATATACTTCCTTCTTCCGGGAAGGGCTAAAAGCGTATGGCTGCTTGCCGGCAGCTACTACTTTTATATGGCGTGGAATCCGATGTACATTTTTTTACTGATGTTTTCCACGTTGGTGACTTATATTTCCGGATTGCTGTTGGACAGGTTGACTACAACAAATGCCGGGATTAAGGCTAAAAGGGCTGTTGTAACGGCAAGTCTTGTGATAAATCTGGGCATGCTGATATATTATAAGTACACAGCATTTCTTGCCGATCTTGCGGACAGGTTTGCAAGGGACATTCTGCATCAGAGTCCGGTGTTTGCAGGGCGTATACCGGATATAGTGCTTCCTGTGGGAATATCCTTTTTCACCTTTCAGGCATTAAGCTATACAATAGATGTATACAGAGGAGAGATATCTGCTGAAAAAAATATTATACGATACGCTCTTTTTGTTTCGTTTTTCCCACAGTTGGTAGCGGGTCCCATCGAAAGATCCAAGAATCTGCTTGTTCAGGTCAGAAACATAGGCAGGGAGAAACTATGGAATTATGAAGGTATCATAAGGGGTCTCATTCTTATGCTGTGGGGCTTTTTTATGAAGGTAGTGATCGCAGACCGGCTAAGCGTTTTAACAGATCCGGTATTCAGTGATCAGGCTGCCTATGGTGCATCAATGAGGATAATGGCAATAGCCGGATTTGCGATACAGATTTACTGTGATTTTGCCGGATATTCAACCATCGCCATCGGTGCCGCGAAGGTAATGGGAATAAATCTTATGGAGAACTTCAATACCCCATTTTTTGCGCGAAATGTTAAAGACTTTTGGAACCGCTGGCACATATCGATGAGCTCATGGTTCAGGGATTATCTGTACATACCGCTGGGGGGAAGCAGATGTTCTAAGAGACGCTACTACTTCAACCTGTTTATTACATTTCTGGCAAGCGGACTGTGGCATGGTGCCGCGGCCAAGTATTTAGTGTGGGGAGGTCTTAACGGTCTTCTTCAGATACTGAACAGGTGGTGGGAACCATACAGGAAACGACTTCTTGGTGCCCTTCATTTAAGCGAAGATGGGCCTGTAAGGTATCTGGAAATGATTATCAGTTTTATTACCTTTACACTGACGCTGGTTGTGTTCAGAGCCAATTCATTGAAGCTTGCTGTTGAATATTATATACATACCCTGACAAGGCCGGACTACATTCAGTTTATAAAGGATAGAACCTATCAGTCTTTGGTTTCCGACAGGGATCTGATCATTACGGCCATTTCGATAGCAGTGTTGCTGATCGTAGGATTGATACGTAAAAACAAAGGAAAAACTCTGGATGTCTTTCTGATGGAAAAAAGTTATCCTGTAAGGGCACTTGTGATGATGTTTTTGCTGTTTTATATAATTTTGTTTGGGCAGTACGGAGAGGATGTATATACTCAGCCCTTTGTATATTTTCAGTTTTAGACATGAGGAAGGCAAATGAAAAAGATACTTAAGATACTTTATTTTGCATACACAACCATTGCTTTTTTTATATGTTCATGTGGCGTCTTTCTGATAAGATGGTATAAAACTACGTTGAACATAACGTTTTCCATACTGGTTTATACGGCAAAAACTCCGCTTGAGGGAGCAAATACCGATATTGTCACACAAGCGGTAAAGGCTCTTATTCCCGGATTTATCCTGTGGATTTTCCTGATGATCATATTTGCTGCTCTTATTAAAAGAGGCAATTCCAAACGATCATACAGGGTAATCGCGGCAGGGCTTTCAATTGCGGCAGGTGTCTGCATGGTCATCATGATGCTGTATATAGACAGGCAGCTGCAGATATCCGAATACTTCAAGGGTAAAATGAATGAGTCGCATTTTGTGGAGACTTATTATGTGGAACCGGACATTTCAGCTATAGAGTGTGACAAGAAGAGAAACCTTATATATATATATCTGGAAAGCATTGAGACTTCATTTGCGGATGAAGAATCGGGAGGTAGACAGAAGGAGATCAATTACATTCCCAATCTTACCGAAATGGCATTTGAGAACAGCTTTTTTTCAAACAGTGATAAGCTGGGAGGATTCAGAAATGTTAATGGCACCAATTGGACGGCAGCTGCAACATTTGCCTCGCAATCCGGCCTCCCTTTACTGTCTCCCGCAGGAGGTTCGGCAATATTTTCTGACTTTAAGACGGTCGTGACCATAGGCGATATACTTAAGGCTAAGGGTTATTATCAGGAATATATTTGCGGTAGTAAAGCAGAATACGGGGGCAGGAAGCAGTTTTTCACAAATCACGGGGGATATGATATTCTTGATCATACAGAGGCTATAAAACGCGGATTCATACCGGGCGATTATAATGTATGGTGGGGGTATGAAGACAGGGTATTATATAATATAGCAAAACAGGAACTTAACAGGATATCGCTGGAAGGGAAACCCTTTAACATCACAATGCTCACAGTGGATACACATTTTGAAGAAGGATATATGTGTGAACTGTGTGAACATGAGTATCCCGAGCAGATGGCTAATGTGATAAAATGTGCGGACAGACAGGTAGCTGATTTTGTTAAGTGGTGTTCCGAGCAGGAATGGTATGATGATACCCTGATAGTCATTCAGGGAGATCATCCTGCAATGTTTCAGGCTCTTATCGAGGGTATTCCCTATGATGATCGTACCGCATACGATTGCTTCATTAATGCATGCTCAGACGATGGGGATACCAGATATGAAAACAGGCAGTTTACGGCAATGGACCTGATGCCAACGACACTTGCTGCGATGGGATATACGATTCCCGGTGACCGTTTGGGACTTGGAACAAATCTTTTTTCGGATAGGGAAACGTTATGTGAGGAGTTTGGTTTTTTTGAGCTTAATGCGGAACTGTACAGGCATTCTCAATTCTATCTGGATAAACTGATAGGCGGGGATTAAAAGGAAGTATAGGAGGTGTCAGTGGATAAAAGCAGGGAACATTTATATTATATAGATATATTAAGGATCATATCTGTTTTGGCGGTACTCTTTGCCCATGTTAACCTTGATTATGTGTACTGGTGTTATTGGAGTGTGGTGTTGTTTACGGTTATTAGCGGTGGACTGATGCTGACACATGATAGGATTGATATCAAAAGATTGTATACAGTTAATATATTTCGTGTAGTAACTGCTTTCTTCTTTTGGTCCTGTGTTTATTCCCTTTCAGAACATGTTTTATTGCCGCACAGAGATGGTAAGTACGTGAATTTTAAGTTGATGATAACAAGTATATTTGAAGGTCATTTTCACCTTTGGTACTGCTATATGATCATCGGCCTTTTTATTCTTGCACCCTTTATTAAGGCTGCGATTGAATATGATGAGAAGATAGGGCTCTATTTCCTGGTGATCGCGTTCTTTTTTTCAATCCTGGTTCCTGCATTGCAGGAATTAAGACCTTTTGCGTGGACAACAGGGATAACCGGAAATATCGGTCTTGGCGGGTTCAGATTTGCGGCATATTTCGTTCTGGGATATTATCTTATGAAATACAAACCGGATAAATATTTAAGGAGAATATTACTGGTTGCGGGAGTGCCTGCCTTGATACTTTTTGTTTTGTTTGCGCGATCGTCCATGCGTACAGTGCTTGAAACATGTATCGCCGCATGGTTGTTTTTGCTGGCAGAGAGCTTTTTTACCATCAAGAACAAATGGGTAGCATCCTTCATTGCAATGCTCGGCGATGCGGTATTCGGAGTGTACCTTATACATGAGTTGTTTAACATGATATATGACAGGATGTTCGGCTTGACATATACGGGCCTTTATGATTTCGGAAAGTATTTGTTTACGGTTCTGTTAAGCTTTATTTGCATTATCCTTATTCGAAAAAAACACAGGATAGCCGGTTTTATATCTTAGGAATTGTCTTGAGGGATTGTGGAATGAAAAATAAAAGAAGGATATATGGTATAGATATTGTCCGGATTTTTTCCTGCATCAGTGTTTATACCCAGCATTATCTGGGAATGGAGCTTGATAATTCCAAGGACGCTGTCGGAGCATTCAGGGAATCCCCTTGGTTTAAGAGTATATTCGGGATATTCTGGGGAGAACTGGTGCTGATCTCCTTTTTTGTGATATCGGGTTTTTTTATAACCTATAATTCAGACAGAGGCCGGGATTTACGGGATAGGCTCAGAAGCTGTGTATACAGGTGTCTTAGTATAATAATTCCGACCGCGTTTGTTATTCTGTTTACAGCATTTGTCACTATGATCATGAGACTGTTTGACATGTCGGATATGTTTAGCCTTAAGGAAGTCGGAAGAGATATGTTTAAGGTTCTGGTGGGGATTCCCGGGGATAAGCATATTCACTACGCCTATCCTCTTTGGTTCCAGCATTTTATGCTCATGGGATACATTTACGGTTATGTGTTTGTTGCGCTTTTTGCAAAGTATGATAGGTTAAGGCCCGTAGCATATGTGGCGGTACTTGTATATTCACTGTTTAATTCGGAATATACATATATGGTGTTTATGGGCATGGCGGCAGGAGAGATCTGTTCTGACCGCAATGCACCGAGAATGCCGGTATTCCTTCGTAATAACGGTATTTGTTCGGTGCTTTTGCTTGCGATCATGTCTGTTATGGCCGCCGTATACAGTATGGACTATGACCGGCCGATAATATACGGTCCGGCAGCTTTATTTATCTCACTTATCCTGATACTGATATTTTGTATCGATAAGAATCTGTGTGCCGGACCGGATGAAACCCGCAGGGAGTATCCATCGCGATGGCATAAGATCATTGATTTTTTGTCTGAAAATACATATGCCTGTTACCTTATACATTTTTTTGTATTTTGCTCTTTGATGAGGATAATATACAGGCTTTCTTTCCGGATTCCCATTATTTGGAAGGATAACAATACGGGTTGTATTGTTATGTATGTTATGATGACTTTGCTTGTTTGGACCGGTGCCTTATTTTTTACTAAATTTGTCCTGTCCCCGTTAAAGAGAATATATGATGTTATCTGGAAGGGGATACAGGGTATGCTGGCTCAGACGGACTGAGATATTGCCGTCGGGAAGGATTTTTATATGATCAGGAAAATCAGACAGTTTTTGATGCTTTTTAAGAACATGATGGAGGTCCTCGACTCCGGACAGAGGAGGAACTGCGCTTTTGTTTTTGCACTGATAGTGTTCGGGGGATTTCTTGAATTACTGGGCGTGTCCGCGGTTCTGCCGGTGGTTGAGATGATCCTGACCCCGGATGATTTTAAAAAGAGTCAGATATATCATATTCTTGTAGGGATTGCTCATGTTGACAGCGACAAGAAGATAATCCTGTTGCTATCGGTAGGTGTGGCAGTATTGTACCTTGTAAAAAATCTGTATCTTACATTTTCCACCTATAAACAGACGTCACTTGTAGCAAATGTAAGATATACGATGTCAGAAAAAACCCTGAGTGCATATATGAAAAATGATTACAGTTTTTTTGTGAACGAGAACAGTTCAGTTGTTATCAGGGGAATGACCACAGATATTGATGCATATCTGAATTCTCTTCAGAATTTCTTTAATATAGGAGTAAGGCTTGTAAATATTATCCTGATATGTATATGGCTGATGAAAACGGACATAATACTAACTCTGGTAGTCGTTATACTCGGCGTAATGGCTATGGGCCTTATAACCGGCGTCTTTAAGCGTAAAATGAGATCGCTTGGTAAGATAAGGCGCGAGGTTGAAGGGAGTACACTGAAAAGCATCACCCAGATAGTGGCAGGGATCAAGGAAGTAAAGATACTGAATAAAAACAAATATTTTATAGAACTGTACGGAAAAGCCGTAAAGAACAGATGTTCCGTGGATGTGTGGTACACTACCTTATCACCCTGCCCGGAGAGAATAATCGAAACCATTTTTATAGGTGGGTTACTTCTTTCCGTTGGCTTACTGTCATATCTGGGGCGAGTTGATAACGCGTTTGTTGCCAACCTGGGTATTTTTGCAGTTGCAAGCTTCAGAATGCTTCCATTCGTTTCCCAGCTGTCAGGCGAAGTAAACATCATGATGTATGCGTATGAGCCTACGATGGCATCTTTACGGAATATAAAAGGAACCTTTAAAGAGGACAGGGTTGGAAGACCTGAGTGCGATACTATACAGAGCTTTGATGAAGAACTGGAGCTTAAAGATGTAGTGTTTTCATATGAGGACGGAACATATAATGTTCTTGATGGCGTTAACCTTAAAATAAAAAAGGGTGATGCGATTGCTCTCGTAGGTCCTTCGGGTGCAGGTAAAACAACCCTGGCCGATATTATACTGGGTCTGAACAGGATCAAATCGGGAGAAATACTGGTTGACGGAAAAGCTATAAATATGGGCGAGAATTCATGGGGCAGGCTTATTGGATATGTATCCCAGAATATTTTCATGCTAGATGACAGTATAAGGAATAATGTCGCATTCGGCTGTAAACCGGAGGAAATTGACGAGGTCAGGCTTAAGAATGTTATTGATCAGGCTCAGCTTACTGATTTTATAGCCTCTCTTCCCGATGGTCTTGATACCAACATAGGAGAGGGAGGGGCCAAGGTATCAGGCGGACAGCGCCAGAGAATTGCCATAGCCAGGGCACTGTATCTTGATCCTGAAATACTCATTCTTGATGAAGCCACATCCGCTCTTGATTCAGACACTGAGCAGGCAGTTATGGAAGCAATAGATATACTCAGATCAACCAAGACACTTATAATAGTAGCCCACAGGCTGTCTACAATAGAGAAGTGCAGGCATGTTTACGAGGTGAGAGACGGATCGGTTTGCGAAAAACGGTTAAAGGATGGCAGGATCGAGTGACAAAACTGACTCAGAAGGAGGAAACAGATATGGAGATGCTTATTGTTACATCGGATGCGGATATCCGTCTGCTTGAGTATTCCATTAATGATATCGTAGAGTATATAAAACCGAAAAAGATAATTGTGGCTGCAAACCTTGCGATGGTTGATGAGAAGACGGAAGCCGGACTTAAAGGAGCGTGCGGTGGTGATGTAAGCTTTGTTGATAATGACAGAATATATGAGGGATTAAATGGGGAGGCAGTCAGGAACGAACTTGAGAAGATAACGGGTACAACTGTCTCGGATTACTGCACACAATGGTATCTTCGCCAGTTTGTCAAGCTGGGGTACGCTTTTGACTGCGGGGAGAAGGAATACTTATTTATGGAAAGTGACCTGCTGCCCCTTAAGAAGCTTCCGGTTTATGACGGACAAGGCAGACCCGTTATGTTTAATACTAAGGGTGACGGATCAGAGACAGGATCCGGGATTATGCTTATCAGACCGGACATCGTCAGGGAGATCACAGAGCAGATTAATAAAAGAGAAGACTTAGAGGGGGATATATGGTGGATAAGGATATTGAATTCGCTTAAACCGGACAGCCTTCTCAAAATGACTTTTTCGGTTTACGATCTGTACGTATCTTATGTGAGAAAGGCTTATCCTGCTATCTATACCGACGCAAAGCTCAGGGTCTTTTACAGAGCAAGACGTCTTTTGGGTAAATTACCGTCGAGGGAGCTTAAGCAGTGGGCGGGGAAGAACTATGACTGCATAAGGTTAAGAAGAAGTGACAGGCCATCCGAAAGCCTGATCAGGATAAACAGCAACCGGCTGTTTCGTGCGATCGTTCCTGTGGCTTTTGAAGAATTTGTTGACAGATATTTTGAAATTCTGTCCGATAAATGGGTAAAGATCTGCCGCTTCAGCATAAGAGAAAACCTCGGTAATGAGATAAACCGCCTTAGAAATCTTAAAAGGTACATTGAAGGAAGAAAAAAGCTTAATAACCAGGGTACGATGAACAAGGTGCCTGAGACTGACGGATGCATCGTATTGACACATTCGGGTACCAGACCGATCCCGGAATACACGGTTGATTGTGTTGAACAGATACGTCTGTTCAGCGATATTCCTGTTCTTTTTATCTGCAGCAGGGAGAAGGAAATACCACAGCGTCTAAAAAAGATCGCCCGGATCGTTTATATCGAGGACATGCCTGTTAGCGAAAGGCACTTACGTTTCTTCAGGAAACTAAGCTCCTTCAAGGCCAATTTTGACAATTTTTTCCAGCATGCAACAGAGAGGTTTTTTATTATAGATGAGGCGATGAGCTCTCTGAACCTTAAGAATGTCATACATATGGAAAATGATATAATGCTGTATGAAGACGCAAGGGTTTTGCTTGAAAAAATGAAGGAACAATATGATGATATTACGGTTCCGCGTATGACCGAACAGTTCTGCATGGCTACCGTTATGTATATACCTGACAGTGACCGGATGAGGCGTTTCCTTGATTATGTGCTTGCTCATATCCTTGACAGGAAGTCAAATGATGTTAACAAAAAGACCAATGATATGATCATGCTGGCGGATTATCTTCGAGAAAACGGGAAAAATTCGCTGCCTTTGATAAACAAGGGGTATATTGATGAGCATGGTCTTGTTAATTCCAAAGGAGAGAAGGCACCTGATGAGTATATTGATGACTATTTCAAATATACCGAGAACTTCGGCGGCTTCTTCGATCCCCAGCCGATAGGACAATACCTTGGCGGAACGGACAGAAAGCCAAAGGGAGTTGCCAATAATGCCGGGTATTCGAATGAATACAGTTATATCGATGTATCAAAACTGGATATAAGGTGGAAACAGCTGGGAGAAAGATCTGTTCCGATACTTGTCTGGAAGGACAGGGAGTACAGGATATATAATTTGCATGTCCATTGTAAGGAACTAAACAGGTTCAGGAGTGATATAGAAAGAAGATGAAAAGACTAAAGTGGCTTATACATGAAATTAAATGGTTGGTAATAGGCGGTCTGCATGTTATCACCGGAATATACTTCCTGAATGATAAAAAATACGGAAGGCATAAGCTTCATACGGCTGAAGAAGGGAATGCATTTATCAGGAACAGTATAGCTTCGGGTGAACCGTTTGCCTATTGCAGATACAGTTATACGGAAATGGATATAATGATCCGGTCAAATACACAGAGGATGTTTGGAATACCAAGCACACGAAGGATAAAGTGGCTTTATATCTTTTGTAAACCGGGAGAGAGTAACCTTACAGGGGCTGTTAAATACGATACCCTCATGCGCGAGGCATTCAGCAAGGCGGATATAATAGGTATATGGCCTAATCTGCATATGGGTGATGCTCTTATTGAAATACAGGACACAAAGGATGATGTATTTGTATCAGATGCAAGGGGAGTGGAACCTTTTCTTCATAATGAACCCTGGAGCATGTCACTTGAAGGCAAAAGAGTACTGGTTGTTTCACCTTTTTCCGAGGCGATAAAGAATCAATATAAACGGAGGGAGCTTCTGTGGGACGATAAAAGGGTGCTCCCCGAATTTGAGCTTGAGACCGAAGATTCGATATGGTTTTACAAGGGTAAGAGAGATGAACGCTTCGGAGATTGGTTTGAAGCCTTCGATTATCTGTACGGGAGAATAATGTCGCATGATTTTGATATAGCTATATTGGGTTGCGGTTATTTTGGATTTGCGCTGGCGGCAAAAATAAGGGAAGCCGGAAAGCAGGCCGTTCATATGGGTGGGGCTACACAGCTCCTGTTTGGGATAAGAGGTAAACGCTGGGATACAAATAAGAATATAAACAGGTTCTATAATGAATTCTGGATAAGGCCGGAGGAGAGTCTGAAGCCCGCTGATGATAAGAACCTTGACAATGGCTGTTATTGGTAAGACATACCGGGGATAGAGGATTCAAATAATATGATAATAGTAAAGATAGATGCCGGACTGGGCAATCAGATGCTTGAATACTGCTTCTACAAACAGCTTAAAGACGAGCTGCCGCAGTGTATCATTAAAGCCGACATGGACAGATGGATATATAAAAGATACGTTCCGCATAACGGATATGAATTGAAAAAGGTTTTCGGTATAGAGATAGGTGATGTTGCCACTACCGATGAAATACTAAGATGCGGTGGGGAATACCAGAGACGCAGGGCAACACCATGGGATATCCTGAAGAAGAAATACTACAACAATATAAGAATTTTATCAAAAAAGGATAAGGTTGTAAGATTGAGCCAGAAAGACTGGAAAGCTTTTTTTGACAACCACCGTGAAAATATAGATGAATTTGATTGCTGGATCGACAATTCATGGAACTGGATATACGAACCTGCAATCCCCGAATTTTCATATGTATTGGGATTGCAGGGGAAAAATGCCGAAGCTGCCGGGCAAATGCTTGAGCGTGATTCGGTGAGCTTACATATAAGAAGAGGTGATTATGTGGGAAGTTCACATGATATTCTGACTAAGGAATATTACCTCAGATCGATCGAATTTATGTGTAAGAGGCTTGAAGATCCCGTGTTTTGGTTTTTTTCGGATGATCCCGATTTTATAAGGAGAGAGTACAGTGATCTGGAAGTCCCGTTTCATATTGTGGATTGGAACAGGGAAAGTGACAGTCATTTCGATATGCAGCTTATGAGTACATGCAGGCATAATATTATCTGCAACAGTACCTTTAGTCTATGGGGGGCGATACTGAATGATGATCCCGACAAAATTGTTATCAAACCGGATGCCTTGTCGAATTCCCTGATTCCCGGAAGTGGGATATGGTACACTGCCGATAGTGATGGCAGTAACATAAAGCTGCTTCATGAAGGAAGTGCTTCCGGATAATACTGCATGATCAGAATGATATCAGGCTTGTTTTTACAGATATAGTTAAGTATCGATCCGTTGAAATTACCTGCATAGGGACGGGGGTCGATAAGATCCAGCTCTCCGCATGAAAGGGCAAAGTACGGAGCAAGGGTTGAGCCGTATGAATCCTTGATCAAAAGTATTCTTGGACCCTTCTTATAATTCAGGTTTGTTATTTCGACAAGAGGACAATTGCCATAGTTCATAACTTCGTTTACTTCATCGCCGCCATTGGAAATGGCATCGTCAAGAAGGGTATAGTCGATCATGACATCTGCGAATGATCCCGTACAGTCTACAGCTTTCGATGGGTTTATATATCGGAAATCCGTATCAAAAACAGGGTATAGGATTGTGAAATCCTCAGGAGCTTCATTCAAGTGTCCCACTTCCTTGGCAGCACCGCCAAACATGGCCTGCCTATATGTGACAGGCTTATAGTTGACTGTATTCATGAGTGAAGTATCCATATCGATTCCGTAATATGTTTTCAATTCTTCGCTGATAATTCCTGATGCTTTAAGTGCCAGGGCAGTATTCCAGTGATGATCGGTTTTGTAAAAATATGAGTAGGGATTATCGGATGTATCCGCTATATTACGCAGGTCAAGACAGTTTATCCCTTTAGAACGGAGCTTGTTCAGGAATACATCGATATTACTATTCTTGCTATTATTTATGCCCCATGGCATGTTCTGTGGCGTCAATGCCTCCTTATAGGGAGTTTGTATATAGATAAAGGGAATATTTAAAGCGTCTGCTTTGGCTGACAGCTCAATATAACTGTCGACAATACCGTTCATATCATCTTTGCTCCGCATCTGAACCCAGTATCCGTTTGTAAGGCGGACCTTGCTGTTTCTTATAGAATAGTCGGAAACAAGAGAGGAGGCATAGGCACCTATTCCCAAAAGAAGATCGTTGCGATATGTGTCAGATGCTGATATCCTTTCGGCAAGATTGACAAATGGCAGAGACTCATATTTATCAAAAATACTGCCTGCAGCTTGTGTATCCGAACCATCTGAGGGATGATTATCATCATCAAGGGGATAGAGCTCAGCCCAGTTTATGCTTCGGTTTTCCAAAACATTGCGGGAACGGTAGCCGTTTATAATATAAATGACGGAAAAGGTTCCGTATATGATCAGAAGCAATAATACTGAAATGCTGAATACAAATTTGGATTTTTCTTCTTTCATATCAAACTCCTTCAGAAACTCCCATACAAAGGCGCGGTGTAACCACGGCTTATCATCATTGTAACTGAAACTGCGAACAAAAGGATCAGGGCAATGCGAACCGTATTGCGGTACAAGGTGCTTGAGACGAATCTTCCATGCAGCTTCTGAGGAAGCCCCGAAGCAAACAGTATTCCCAGGATAAATGGCAGCAGGTAATGGCGCGCTGCTTCCATGGATGCCCGGTCCATAAAGCCTGACGCGCTGTATCCGAACATATTACCTATAAAGCGGATGGCCTGATTCATGGTTTCACAACGGAAGATGACCCAATTAAGGTTGACAAGCATAAGCGTATAAAAGTGTCCGAGATGAAGCTTCTTAAGTTTGCTTTCAAGACCCGTGTATTTTTCAATAGTTTGAAAGAGAAAATATATCATTGCCCAGATGATGTAGTTCATTCCGGAGCCGTGCCATATTCCCGTACATAACCATACAACAAAGAGATTGAAAATGTGTCTTTTATGAGTGCGCACCCTTGATCCGCCTAAGGGAAAGTATATATATTCGGTGAACCATTTTGTCAGTGAAATGTGCCATCGTTTCCAGAAGTCGCAAATGGATACAGCGGTATACGGCAGGTCAAAGTTCTCACTGAATTTGAAGCCAAAGACATTACCAATGCCTATTGCTATGTCGGTGTATCCCGAAAAATCAAAATAGAGTTCGAGGGTATAGAATACGGAAGCGACCCACGCAGCAACAACACTGAGAGAATTGGCAGCAAAGCATAAATTGACGAACTGCATGAGACTGTCAGCAATCAGAACCTTCTTCAGAATACCGATAACGATACGAAGCAAACCGGTATATATGATGCCCGGATCGGTTTCCCGGGATGATATTTGTCCGATCTCTTTGTTATAGCTGCCCAGGGGACCTGCATATATGGTAATAAAACAGGTTATATACAAGGCTGTGTTAATGAACCCTCTGTTTTCCTTCTGCTTATCGTCATCTGTATTCATTGAATCGATCACATATGATATTTCGCGGAAGGTAAAAAATGACAGCCCGACAGGAAAACCATATGAAGGTGCAGCTTTAAGGAATGCAAGACCTATATACTTGAAGAAAAAAAGGACAAGAACATCTGCTATGATCACTACGGTACCTAAAACCCGAAGCCTGAATCTTGTCATAAGGCGTACGGAAAAGTAATTTAAAAGCAGGGAGAGGATCAGAAGCGGAATATATAAGGGTTGTGCCAGAGCATACATGCCAAGCCCTGCTGCCAAAAGAATAATATTTCTCAGACTTGTAAGGAATACAGGGCTTATCCGTCCGTTGTTTTTAAGAACGTTAAGGATCGGGCAATAGTAAAACAGCAGTATTAGCGGAAAAAAAACACATAGAAAAAGCAGGCTGGATATACTCATGCAGACATCACTTTCATGAAATACGGAATCTCTTAAACCAATATATTATAGCGCAGTGTATAGGCCTTTTCCAGCGATTCTTGAAAAAAAATGACGTATATGATAGCATAAATATATTTGTTTTATGCAATTGTGTTTATTGATCGAGAGGAATAAGAATATATGAATTTCCTGTCCGTTGAGTTTGCATGTTTTTATATAATTCTGTTCACAGTACTGCTGTTTATACGGGATCTGAAGAAAAGGAATACTATTCTTCTCCTTGCCAATGTAGTATTCTACAGTATGGGAGATCTGCGTTCACTGCCGATCCTCATATTTGAAATAATAATGGCTTTTTTTCTGGCTCGGAAGATCGCTGCGGAGAAAAAAAAGGAAGGCAGCGGCAAAGCGTATGCTGCAGCAGGCGTTATCATAACCGTACTTATATTGGCATCATGTAAGTACCTGCTCTTTATCGGCGGGATAGTGTTCGGCAGTTCTTTTGGGCAGGCACACAGTGAGCTTGGCATGTTCCAGCCGATCGGGATATCTTATTATTCCCTTATGGTGATCAGTTATCTTGTTGATGTATACAGGGGTAAGATGGAGGCAGAGCCGGATTTTGTTACGGTAGGCCTGTATATTTCCTTTTTCCCTCATATAATGTCGGGCCCTGTAACAAAAGCAAGAAAATTAATGAACCAGTTTAAGGAGGTTCATCCGATAACGAAAGCCGGGGTTTATGAGGGAATGCAGATATTCCTTACCGGAGCCCTGAAAAAGGTACTTATTGCCGACAGGCTGGCTGTTTATACGAATGCAATATATGCTTCTCCCGCCGAGTACTCGGGACTCTCTGTTTTTTTCGGAACGATAAGCTTCTGGGTGCAGCTTTATTGTGATTTTTCGGGATATACTGATATGGCGGTCGGTATTTCCGCTATATTCGGGTATAAGCTGGCAAGGAATTTCGACCTTCCCTTTATTGCCAGGAATCCCACCGAAACATGGAAACGCTGGCACATGAGCCTGTCATCCTGGCTTCAGGAATATGTGTATTTTTCTCTGGGCGGTAACCGGAAGGGAACAATAAGACAGTACTTAAATCTGGTCATTACCATGGTGGTGGGAGGCCTGTGGCATGGAGCAGCATGGGGATACGTCCTATGGGGCCTTCAGAGTGGACTGGGTCTGTGCATACACAAGCTGTTCACAACATGGAGAAAGAGCCTTAAGGAGAAGCCGGGTTTTAGCTTTGATCCACCGATGCCTGTAAGAAAGGCTGCCGACGTTTTAAGTATCGTGCTTAATTTCTTCTTTTTCCTTACGGGTTCCATCCTCTTTCGGTCAGAGTCATTTGCCGACAGCCTGTGTATTTTTAAGCGAATAGCAACCATGGCAGCCGGGGTTGAGTATTATTATGTTTATTTCTTTATCTATGTCGGATTTATAATAATCGCATTTACCATAGCGTGCATTAAAAACGGAGGTCATGGTTTTTATATCAATATGAACCTTGACAGGTTTGGTCCTGCCGTATTGTTTATTACTGCGATACTGATCACGGTAATATTCGGCTATTTTGGCAATAATGTATTTGTGTATGCCCAGTTCTGACGAAAGGGAGACTGGTTTCCGGGGCAGGTTAGACGGAGGATATTATTCAGATGAAGGACATAA
>DPZM01000146.1 GCA_003535955.1 Lachnospiraceae bacterium
GGGCCTTCTGCAAGGGTGAGCCTTATGATCATTATATGACACCATGTAAGACAGGGTCTCTTGGTAAGCTTGCGCTTAAAAGGGATGACTTTGCAAGGACCAAACATCCCATCTATTCGTTTGCCGTATGGGGAAGGGATAAGGAAGTAATGTGCGCGATGGACAATAAGTCGTCTTTCGGACCTGACTCTCCCTTTGCCTTTATGGTAGATCATGGCTACAGGAATCTGTTTATAGACAAGGATACCCGGCATTCCTTTGTTTTTGTCCACTATGCGGAAGAATCAAGCGGGCCCGTACCTTACAGATATCTTAAGGATTTTACGGCTGATTACACTGATGCCTCGGGCCTTGTGCGCAGGGCTACCTATTCCATGAACGTGCGCAATCTTGGCATGGATGTTAAGAACACCATCCTTCCGTTGGAGGATGAATTTATTGCTAAGGGAATTGAGGACCGTTTCTATGTTAATGATATAGAATATAAGATAATCGAGCTTAAGGAGAGTCACCCGATTATCGTATCAGATGTGATAAACAACAGGAGCAGGCGGGTGTGCTCATATATAGGACAGGATGACGATCCGGGGGTCCTTGGTGAGAGCATGTACAGGCTTGCCGACAGGCTTTTTCCCATATGCCGGTCGATTACGGGCGAAGGTGTCAGGGAGACATTTGACATACTTAAGGAATACATTCCCGACCTCAGGCTTTACGAGGTGCCCACAGGGACTAAAGTTATGGACTGGACCGTGCCAAAGGAGTGGAAGATCGAGGAAGCTTATATTGAGGATGAAACAGGCAGGCGTGTAATTGACTTTAAGGAGAATAATCTTCATGTCCTGGGATATTCGGTGCCGGTGGATGAATGGATGACCTTTGAGGAACTGGAACCGCATATATATACCTTAAAGGACCAGCCCGAGTGGATGCCGTATGTTACTTCCTATTATAAAGAGCGCTGGGGATTTTCGATGAGTCAGGTGATGAAGGACAGCCTGGATAAGTCCGTTAAGTATCATGCTGTGATCAAGTCGTCACTGTTCGACGGTCATCTTACCTACGGGGAGCTGGTCATACCGGGCGTGCTTGAGAAGGAGGTATTTCTTTCGACTTATATCTGTCATCCTTCCATGGCCAACAATGAATGCTCCGGACCGTCGGTAATGACCCATCTTATTTCATATATAAAAAGCAAGAGAAATCGAAGATACACCTACCGTATAGTGTTTGTTCCGGAGACGATAGGGGCGATAACTTATCTGTCCAGGAACCTTGAACATATGAAGAAGAAGGTTATTGCAGGCTTTAACTTAACCTGTGTGGGCGATAACAGGGATTATTCGATCGTTCACTCAAGATACGGAAACACGCTGGCCGATAAGGTGCTGACGTCGGTGCTTGAGACAGAGACAGGCAGCTATTCGGATTATTCCTATCTCAAGCGTGGTTCGGATGAGAGGCAGTATCAGGCACCGGGTGTTGATATACCGCTTGTATGCTTCTGCCGGTCCAAATATCATGTGTATCCCGAGTATCATACTTCAGGCGATAATATGTCTATAGTTTCACCGGAAGGCTTCTACGGGGCCTTCAACGTAATGCGTAAATGCATAGACAAGATTGAAAACATGACGGAATTCATGATCCGCGGATACAGCGGAGACAGGGGACGGTTCTCTGTCTCCACAGATAGGCAGTGTTTAGAAGAGAGAAGCAACGATACCGTGGAGACAGAGAACCGTCCCCTGTCTCCGGATTCAAAGATATACCGGGTTACATGTCTGTGCGAACCACAGCTTGGCAAGAGAGGCCTTGTGCCGACAATGAGTTCCAAGGAGACCTATCAGGAAACTCTTGCGATGAAGGATGTGCTGGCTTACGCTGACGGAACCAATACCGTCCGGAAACTTGCGGGGATTATCGAGCAGCCGATAGAGGTTGTACGTAAAGTCATAAAGCAGCTGCTTGATGCCGGCCTCCTTACCGAAACATAAATTGACACATCGGTTCTGAACCAATGTGCCAGCAAATGTGACAAAATGAGAAAGAAGAGAAGAAATGACACGTGAAGAAATAATGGACAAGGTTAATGAGATATTCAGGGATGTATTTGATGATGACTCGCTGGTCATCACAGATTCCACAAACTCGGATGACATCGAGGATTGGGATTCACTTGAGCATATCTCCCTGATCATTTCTATGGAGAAGGAATTCGGCCTTAAATTTGATATCAAGGAAGTCAACAAGCTTGAGAATGTAGGTCAGATGGTGGATATGATCAAGGAGAAGCTGGAGGAGAAAAGTAAATAACAACGATATGTAACATCAATATATAACATTGATATATAACGATGATTTTTGAAGAGGGTCATTCATTAGTGAACACATTTACATACGACCAGATAGAAATAGGCCATAAAGAGAGCTTTAAAGTCAAAGTCACCCAGGCTGATATGGATAAGTTCCGGGAGATAACCGGAGACGTCAATCCCCTCCATAAGGATCCGGAATATGCCGGGGCGCTGGGACATCCGGGCTGTGTTGTATTTGGTATGCTTACTGCATCATATCTGTCTACACTGGCGGGGGTATACCTTCCGGGACAGCATTCCCTTATACACAGTGTTAAGACTAAGTTCTCAGGCGCTGTTTATGTTGATGACGAATTGACGATAGAGGGTACAGTGACCGAAAAAAACGATACCTTTGAATTGATCATAATAAAGGCGGTCATTAAAAATCAGGAAGGCAAGAAGGTATGCAAGGCTGAGATGCAGGTTGGAATTGGGAAAATTTAAAGGAGGGTTAAAATGAGCGAGATTGAAAAACTGAAGGAACTGATCGATGAGAGCAAGAACATTGTTTTCTTCGGAGGAGCCGGAGTGTCGACTGAGAGTGGGATTCCGGATTTCAGGAGTAAGGACGGCCTGTACAACCAGCATGATGTGCAGTTTGATATGTATCAGCCGGAATATCTCTTAAGTCACAGCTGCCTTGTCAATGAACCTAAGATTTATTATGAGTTCCACAGGCAGAAGATGGATACCCGTAACATAGAGCCCAACAATGCCCATAAATATCTGGCTGCTCTTGAGAAAACGGGTAAGCTTAAAGCGATCGTAACCCAGAATATAGACGGCCTGCACCAGAAAGCCGGAAGCAAAGTGGTCTATGAGATACACGGCAGCGCACTGAGAAATTACTGCATGAAGTGTGGAAAAGAATACCCGTCAGATTATATCTTTGAATCAAAAGAGCCTATTCCGAAGTGCTCATGCGGGGGGATCATCCGTCCCGATATCACTCTTTATGAAGAGGGACTTCCGGATACTCAGGTTGACGGAGCGATCCGATCAATAGCAGGCGCGGATATGCTTATAATCGGCGGCACATCGCTTACCGTATACCCGGCGGCTTCGTTCGTTAATTATTTCAGAGGAAATAACCTTGTGATAATCAACCGGGATGAAATACATGTACGTACAGCCCAGAACACCCTTATTATCAAGGAAAGGATCGGTCAGGTCTTTACCGAGCTTGCAAAGATACAGGGAATTGAACTGTGATTTGAAGAAACACTTGAAATCCTTCGGATTCTATGATAGTATGTTAACTCGTGATACAATTGTTGGCAGGGCTGTGCCCTGACCCTAAAATCCTTGCTTCATCAATGTAAGGTGAGGCCAGAGACCAAAAGGAGGTACTAGCATGAACAAATATGAGTTATGCGTTGTTCTTAGTGCTAAGATCGAAGATGACGAGAGAGCAGCCACCCTCGAGAAGGTACAGAAGTACAT
>DPZM01000110.1 GCA_003535955.1 Lachnospiraceae bacterium
GCCTCAGATGTTTATAAGAAGACAGGAAGGATCTCATGCCTTAAGAATGTGACCTATGAGGACGAAGAGATCAGGAATGTCATGCAGGAATATGAAAAATCGGTCCCTATGCCCAAGATGATAGAAGCGGGCAATTATTGGGTTCAGCTTGAGATCGCATTCACTAAGGTATGGAACGGGGCAGATCCCGATGAAACCTTAAGGGAACTCAATGACACGATAGGAGAGCAGATAGACGAACTTGAACAGCATGTACTGACACAGGAATCGATAAAAGTCGGTATAGACTGAGAGTTCACAGAATAAACACTTTTTTATCACCTTTTTCTCAAAATGAGGGTTTATCCTAGAATCATAGTTAAAACATATCAGGGAGGTGCGAATTATGTATGAATATTATGATCATGAGAACAGACCCGGTCAGGGCGAGAGAGAAGTGATCGTTGAGGAAACAAGACGCAGTACTACAGCGGAAGATAAGTCTGTTAGAAGAAAAGAGAAAAAGGAAAAGAGAGTAAAATGGTTCACCTGTGTGGCATATGCTCTGGTGTTCGGCCTTATAGCCGGAGGTACCTTCCAGGGTGTGAACCTGGCCGGAGATCTTATACGCAGTAAGCTTGGAATAAGCAGCGAGGATATAGACGGCAGCAGCAAAGAAGATAGCTTAAGCCAGAGGAAAACAACCCTTAAGTCCTCAGAGAGTGAGAAGAAAGAAGTTAAGAGCACTGAGGAGAAGGCTAAGGTTAATAAATCATCCGAGTCCATACAGCTTGCTTCAGCCGGAACTCTCGATGTATCAACAGTTGCCGAGAATGTAATGCCTTCGATAGTATCGATCACAAACAAAAGCGTTCAGGAAGTAAGGTCTTTTTTTGGAAGCGGGATACACGAATACGAGAGCGTGAGCGCGGGTTCAGGCATAATAGTAGGCAAGAATGATGAAGAGCTTCTCCTTGTAACAAATAATCATGTTGTAGAAGGGGCCAAGCAGTTATCGGTAAGCTTTATAGATGAAGAGGTTTATGAGGCAACCGTCAAGGGTACCGACAGTGAAAACGATCTTGCCGTAATAGCCGTTAAGCTGTCCGATATAAAGGACAGCACGATGGATGAGATAGCGATAGCTACCATGGGTGATTCTGACAAGCTTCTTATAGGGCAGCAGGTTGTGGCGATAGGAAATGCACTCGGCTATGGCCAGTCGGTAACAACAGGCATTATTTCGGCTCTTGAAAGGGAAGTCCAGATAGACAATCTGGCAAGTAAGCTTATACAGACGGATGCGGCAATAAATCCCGGTAACTCGGGCGGGGCGCTGCTCAACATGAAGGGTGAGGTCATAGGCATCAATTCAGCCAAGTTCGCTTCATCACAGGTTGAAGGCATGGGTTATGCGATACCTATCTCGACGGCGACACCCATCATCGAAGACCTTATGAACCGCAAGACAAGAGAGCTTGTCGATAAGGCCGATGCAAGCTATCTGGGTATTGCCGGAGTAGCTGTAAGCCAGGAAGCATCACAGGCATATGATATTCCCGAAGGAATATATGTATCGGAGGTTACCAAGGATGGCCCCGCAGAGAAGGCAGGCATAACCAAGGGTGATATAATAAAGAAGTTCGATGGTGTTACCGTGTCATCGATGAGTGAGATAAAGGACCAGCTTAAATACTATAAGGCAGGCGAGACTGTAAAGGTTATTGTCAAGAGGTCTGATGGAAGTGAATACAAGGATGTAACGGTTTCGGTCACTCTCGGTAAGAAATCCGAATCCGATCTTAAGGATGAGGAGGAAATACGGGACACGGATGAAGAAAAAGACAACGGTTACAGCGATGATAACGGCGGTTACTACATCGATCCGTTCTCGATATTCGGATATTAAGGAGTTATATGGAAGTTAATCAGATAAATCTGACATCCAAGATAAGTATTCCGAAAGGTAATTTTGATTTCGTCATGGAGGCAACCCACAATGAGCAGCTCTATCTGGGTTGCCTCAATGCCGAGAGGTGCATGATGACGGACTACGATGCCTGTCTTAAAGGAATACGGCGGTCGATAGAGATGCTGGGGATAGAGCTGGAAAAATGGAGCAGGGCCGAGACCAATAATGTTACACCGGAAGAGGCTTTAAGAAGTATTTTTCTTGACCTTAAGCGGTTAAAGTCACCCAAGGGGGGCAAGAAGGAGAGGCGGCGCCTTAGTAAGAAGAATTTCTACATCCGGCATGTGATCGACTTTGAAAAGAAGGACCATGAGGAGTTTACCAGGAAGCAGATCGGGGAATTCGTTGACACCTATTCTTCGATATACCCTTATTCCATAGATGAGGGAGATATAAAAAACGATAATATCAAGAGTATAGCTTATGATCTGTATGCAAGGTGTTCAAGACCTCTTACCGATAAGGGATGCGGTACAAAGGAGGATTGCGAGAACCTTGTTATGCTTTTTCATAAGCTTCTTTGTCTTCTAAACTACGTTCAGGAGCCTTATGATATAGAGCTTACACCGATCGAAGATTATTATCCCATACCTTATGACCTGTATGAAAAGCTTAATCTGATAAGAGGAAGTAATGTAAAGATATATGTCTCCGAAGACGGCAGGACCTATTATATGCTCAAGCGTAAGGATATAGAGTATCTTGATATCCTTGACCCTGCAATATACAGAGAGCGTATGATGGAACTTGACAAACTTGATACTCTGTGGAGGAGGCTGGGCAGCCTCTCCGGATATGTACCTCATATGGGGATCGAGGTCGGAACTCATGATTACAGAAGGATGGTCTTTGAATTTGCGGGGCGGCCGCAGGCAATGACCCAGGGGTTCATCGAAAAGCTGGATGAAAAAAGCAAGAGGGAGGAACTGGTCAGAGAACTTATAAGACTGATAAAGTCCATGCATGATATCGAACCCTGCATGTCACATAAGTGGCTTAACCCGGAATGTATTTATATATGCGAAAAACGACAGGGCATGGTCCCGTATATTGTCGGTTTTGACAATGTACGTCCTGCACCTGTTAAGGCTGACTATCCGGGAAGAGGTATGCTCGATGACTATTTCAATTCAATCAATCTTCAGAAATTTATAGCTCCGGAAATAAGAAACGGAATAAATATAAATGATGCTGACGGCAGGAAGGCAGATATATATTCTCTCGGCAAGCTGATCAAGTATATCTACGGAAGGGATGAGAACCGAGTAAAGGATTATGTTGAGCGGCTTATAGTCAAGGATCCTGCTGGCAGGCCTTCTATAGTTGATGCTTCAAGGCTCTTTGATGATGAGGTGGTTGATTTCGAGCCTACAGTGACATTTGGGACCGAAATAATAGATGAATTCAGGCTCCTGATATATACACCATTCCATGGATTTGACAATTATACTGTAAGAGATACGGTTACACTCGGAAGGATGTTCTCAGCCGAAGGATCCGATATAAAGGTGGATTCACCCATAGCGTCCAGGACTCACGGAAGGTTTTTGAAGACCGGATCCGGATTCGAATATATGGATATGCTAAGCACCAACGGTACCTTTATAAACAATATCCTATATGGTATTCAGAGGGGAGGACGGTCGGACACCAAGCAGGTTGCGGTTGGTGATATCCTTAAGATCGATCATCCCGAGTTTAAGAATACCCATCGTAATGCCGTGTTTATGTTTGTGCTGGCACCGTCGCATCATGAGATGATAGAAAAGACCATAGACATAATGGAAGGTATGGATGTCTCGATAGGCCGTAAGGACTGTGATGTAATACTTACAAATAACAGGGTATCCAAGAGACATGCAAGATTTGTCATGAAGGACCATAAGCTTTATATACAGGATCTTAATTCCACAAACGGCGTGTTTGTGAACGGTAAAAAGATAGAAAGGCCGGCGCTTTTACATGCTACGGACAATGTCCGGATCGAGGACTATATCTTTATTGTTGACGGCAGGAAGATCCATTATTATTCCGAATGAAAATTTTGAAGATTTAACTTTATTGTAACAAAATTATATGTTAGAATAATTCTTGCATGAAGGTCTGCCGGATGGAGGCCTTATGAAAAAGAATATATTGTATTTCATTGTAGTTTTGATCCTTTCTTCTGCCTTGGTATCTTTTGCCGGATGCGGTAGTGATGAGGCGGTCATTGAGCTTGACGGCGAGCGTTTCTTGCAAGATCCACCGACGGATATTGATCGTGGGCAGCCTGAGTGTGCAGCCATTGTGCCGGATGAACCCATGGAAATAACTGAACCGGATGGTGTTACGGTATATGTCTGCGGAGCTGTAAACAGTCCGGGAGTATATACACTTGATCCCGGGTTGAGGATAGTGGATGCGGTAAGTGCGGCATGCGGATTGAGGGAAGACGCTGACGAGTGTTATGTTAACCTCGCCACTCTTCTTGAAGACGGTCAGAGGATATATATACCTACCAGGGAAGAAACAGCGGAATCCCGGGGGGAACTTATAACTGTGGGTACAGACGGTTCGTCGGACCGGGATGGGGGTAAGGTTAACATAAATTTAGCAGATGCGGCTGAACTTATGACTCTGCCCGGAATCGGAGAAGCCAAGGCTTCGCTTATCATTGAATACCGTAACCAAAACGGAAGATTCGGGACTATCGAAGATATCATGAAGATAAGCGGGATAAAGGAAGGAATGTTCAACAGGATAAAGGACAGGATCTGTATATAGAAAGAGGAAAATGATGAAGGTTCTTGTGGTTGATGATGAGAAGGCTATCGTTAAGGGCCTTATGTTCGGAATACAGGATGAAGAAACAAGTGTTTATTGTGCTTATGACGGCGAGGAAGCACTTAATATGATAAAGTCCGACAATTATGATATCGTATTGCTGGATGTAATGCTGCCGAAGATGGATGGCTTTGAAGTGTGTAATAAGGTCAGGGAATTCTCCAAGGTTCCCATCATAATGCTGACCGCGAAAAACGATGATGATGATAAGATATCGGGACTTAACTGCGGTGCGGATGATTACGTTACCAAGCCTTTTAATATAAAGGAGGTCAAGGCCAGAATAGACGCTATCTTAAGAAGGACGGGGGCAGCAGGAACGGATCATAAGAAAAATGATGATGATGCAGTCCTTGAAATTAGTGACCTGCGTCTTGAACGGTCCAATAAACGTCTTTATATTGCGGGGCGGGAAGTGTACATCACGATAAAGGAGTTCGAGGTGCTCGACCTGCTGGCAAGTAATCCCGGCCAGGTATACAGCAGGGATAAGCTGCTGGAACTGGTATGGGGGCTGGATCACCCGGGCGGTTCGAGAACTGTCGATGTGCATGTGAGAAGGCTCCGCGAGAAGATAGAGGCTGATCCCGGCGAACCCAGATATGTTCAGACCAAGTGGGGTGTGGGATACTATTTCAATGGTTAAGGAATTTATTCATAACAGAAGGTTTATGAAGAGCCTTGGACTGCGTATTTTTCTGGCCATATGCGCAGTCGGTATAGTTCCGGGGGTGATACTTCGGAACATTCTCATTGACTCTTATGAATCTCGCGCAGTTTCGGTGCGCATCTCGGAAGTGCAGAACCAATGTACCATTCTGGCAGATCATCTCGTGACTTACGGGTATTTAAATGACCAGTCTTCGGAAGTTGTCAATGCGGAGCTGGAGCAATTCTCATCACTGTATGACGGCCGTATCATGGTCATCAACAGTGCCCTTAAGATAATCAAGGATACATATTCAATAAGTCAGGGCAGGATAATGATCTCGGAAGAGGTCCTCAAATGTTTTGATAAGACTTCTATTTCCAAGCATGACAAAAAGAACCAGTACATCGAGATAACCACACCTATCATAGACAGGGAATCGGGTGATGTGATCGGTGTCATTCTGACAAGCGTTTCCACGGACAATATTGTCGCAACGATCAATATAATGGGCTATAAGGCTTATCTTTTCATTGTTATAGCAGGCCTTGTCAGTATATCCTTTGCCGTCTTTGTTTCGGTAAATCTCATTAAGCCCTTCAGGGCTATAAATACTGCGATAATCCAGGTGGAGGAAGGCTTCACAGAGGAGAAGATATCCGTGCCTGTCTATAACGAGACCGAGGCCATAGCTGCTTCATTCAATAAGCTCATGGACAAGATGAACACTCTTGAAGCTTCCAGGCAGGAGTTCGTATCAAATGTGTCTCATGAATTAAAAACTCCGATCACTTCCATAAAGGTTCTGGCCGATTCCCTGATAGAAGGGGAAAACGTACCGATTGAGATATACAGGGAGTTCATGGAGGACATAACAAAGGAAGTAGACAGGGAGGATAAGATAATAAATGACCTTCTGTCTTTGGTAAAGCTTGACAAGAGGGCAGGTTCCCTGATGAACATAAGCTCGGTCGATATAAATGCAATGGTCGAAGACATACTTAAGAGGGTAAGGCCGATCGCGGATAAGAGCAAGGTTGAACTCATTTTTGAGAGCATTCGTCCGGTAACGGCCCAGATCGATGAGATCAAGATGTCGCTTGCGATTATGAATGTCATCGAGAATGCGATCAAGTACAACAGGGAGAATGGCTGGGTAAGGGTGACTCTGGATGCCGACCATCAGTTTTTTACCATTTTGGTTGCGGATTCCGGCATGGGCATACCGGAAGAATCACAGGCCCGCATATTCGAGAGGTTCTACAGGGTGGATAAATCCCATTCAAGAGAGATCGGTGGAACAGGGCTGGGACTTGCGATCACCAGAAGCACGATCATGATGCACGACGGGGCCATTAAGGTGGAAAGCTCGGAAGGCGTGGGAACCACATTTACCATAAAGGTACCGTTGACGGTAGTTGTGACCCCGAATACGGAGGAGGAACCACAGAGTAAGAGGAGATATTTGAGGCGGGACAGAAAAGACGGTAAGAAGAATGAAGATGATAAGAAAACAGTTTAAAATCATATATGGCCTGCTTCTTTCACTCTTTCTTCTTGCACTGACTTCATGTGTACCGGAAAGAAAGACAGAGGCCTATTCCTTTAAGATCTATTATCTTAACAAGGATGGAATGGGTGTATCAGGTACAGGATATCAGCCTGTGGGTGAGGACACCATGACAATAGTGGGTGAAGTTCTTGAGGAACTTAAGAAGCAGCCTTCGGATTATGATCTCCGTCCGGTCATCCTGAGCGATGTGACCGTTAATGCGGTCACATTAAACGAAGGTGTCCTTATGCTTGATTTTGATACGGGTTATATAAAAGACCAGAGCCGTGAAGAGATACTGAGAAGGGCGGCAATAGTACGGACACTTACTCAGATTGACGGAGTTGATGAGATATCGATTTCCGTCGACGGCTCACCGCTTAATGACATTAACGGGAATCCTGTCGGAATAATGACATCGGATATGTTTATAGATAATGCCGGTAATGAGATCAACTCATATGAGAGAACAAAACTGGTCCTTTATTTTGCGAACGAGGAGGGCACCGGGCTTGTGCAGACTACCGAAGCTGTTGCTTACAATTCAAATATCTCCATGGAGAAGTTGGTTACCGAGCACATCATATCAGGGCCGCTTACAAACGGATTGTATCCGGTGACCGATCCCGGAGTGGGTCTTATGAGCGTTACCACAAAGGACGGAATTTGTTATGTAAACCTAACCAAGGAGTTTCTCGTAAAGCAGGGGAAGCTTACCGATGAGGTTGTTCTCTATTCCTTTGTCAATTCCCTGACTGAACTTCCGAATATAAACAAGGTCCAGTTCATGATCGATTCGGAAACCGAGATATCCTTCGGAGAACATTCCTACTTAAATGAACCATATGAAAGAAATCTTGAGATAGTGGAGGTCAGATAGATCATTGTATTTAAGAAGACCGTTATGCATCTTCAGTCTTTCGTTTGTCCTGATCCTTTCGGGGATAATGGCCGTAACCGGGAGGGCGGGACCGTCCGGTGAGAAGGGATATGACGGGCAGGAGCTTGAATTTTGCGGCACGATAAAGCAGATGGAACATAAGGATCGTAATACGATCCTGCATATAAAAAACACATATTTATCAGATGGTACTTTTCTTAACGGGAGCGTACTCATGTATATCCCGGATCAGGAGAAAATCACGGAAGAACTTCATATAGGGATGAAGATAAGGGCCGGGGGTGAGTTTAATAAGTTCAGGACAGCTCACAACAGAGGTCAGTTTGACTTATTTCATCACTATGCCATTAAGGGTTACTGCTATGCTGTCTATAAGGGCAGGGTGATATCGGGTACTGTCTCATACGACAGGATAGCCGACAGCCTGTACAGGATAAAGGAGAGGACAGAGGCTGTTTATGAGCACTACCTTGCCGGCACGGATCAGGGAGTACTTGAGACACTTACCCTTGCGGATAAAGAAAACCTTGACAAGGATCTTAAGGATCGATACTCGGATGCGGGCATCGCACATATCCTCGCCCTGTCCGGACTTCATATCGCCACTGTCGGCTTCCTGCTTGTAAATCTGTTAAAGAAGATAAGGCTGCCGCTGTGGCTTGCAGCAGCCATGTCCACGATCCTTATGCTTGCCTACTGCGTAATGACCGGTATGCCGGTATCCGCTGTAAGGGCGCTTATCATGTTTTTTCTCGGCATAGGTGCCATGCTCCTTAAGCGCAGCGTGGATCTTCGAACTTCGGCTGCGATAGCCGCACTTATAATGCTCGTTATTAACCCGGACAGGCTGTATGATGCCTCCTTTATAATGTCCTTCGCTTCGGTGCTGGGTATAGGACTCGTGTATCCTTATATAAGGAGCCTTATACTGAATGTTTTCGGAAGCAGCAGGGTGAGGATACTTAAAAGGAGTGAGAATATACTCATAAGGTTTGGTATGGGCATCCTTACCTCCCTTGTCTTATCATTGTCGATCCAGCTTGCGATAATACCCTTTACCATGTGGTTTTATTACAGGATCCCGGTATATGGTGTCCTGATAAACCTTATCGTTGTCCCCCTTGCGGGAGTCCTGTTGATCCTGGCCATAGCAGTTGCTGTCCTTGGAAGCCTGGTCATGTATGCCGGGGGAGCACTCTGCTTCCTTGAAATGCCTGTCAGGCTTGTATCCCTTCTGATACATCTTATCTTAAGCTTTTATGACCTGCTGACGCAGGGGGTTAACAGGCTGCCGGGAGCAGTCCTTGTAACAGGGCGTCCGGCTGTATGGCAGCTGCTTCTTTATTATCTGATACTTGCCGGGATAGTGATCTATTCGGCATATCTTGGCCATAAGGAGAAGCTGCATAGAGGAAGGATAAGAAGGAGAATGTCCTTACGGTCATCGGGGGAAGCACGAAAGATGCGGGATCAACTAAGGGAGCAGTCACGGTTTGCGCTTTTGATCCTGGGAGTATCTTTCATCCTTTTGTTTTTCAGGCCTCAGCCGTCATTTGAGATATCGGCCCTATATGTGGGACAGGGGCAGTGCATTGTCATACATGGCCGTGATGTACCGACGGTAATGTATGACTGCGGGAGCACGGATGAGAAGAAGCTTTATGAATATACGGTTGAACCCTTTCTTGAATGCATGAGGCTGTCCTATATAGATACGGTGTTTATATCCCATATGGATACGGATCATGTCAGCGGCATCCTGCAATTTCTTTCCGAAGATGATCCGCATATCAGGATCGGAAGAATTGTCATATCCGCTGATAAGTCACAGGAACAGAGCGAGAATTATGAAAGCCTGCTTGCCCTTGCTCATGAAAGAGGTATACCGGTATACGCCATGAGCGCGGGCGGCTGCATGAAGTGGAGAAGCTTAAAAGCTGATTGTCTGTGGCCTGTTACTGCATCCGGGAAGGGCATGGGTAAGGCGGCCTATGATCCGAACGCAGACAACATAGATAAGATCATAGCAGAACCGGGAGTTTCGCATGACCTAAATGATGGATCGCTTGTTTTATCATTAATATACGAATCCGGAAAGGGAAGCAGGAGCAGCAATGACAGAAAGAGCGGCAGGAGCAGCGATCTGAAGAAGTGTGACTTCAGGATCCTGCTCACGGGGGATATAAGCAGTGGATCGGAAGAAAAGCTGATTGATGCGGTCAGGCCGGAGGGAGTGGGCAAAGGTGGGTATGATTGCCTGCAGGTTGCCCACCACGGCTCGGCGGGCTCAGCCAATGAAGCATTTATAAAGGCCGTATCGCCAAGGCTTGGCATCATATCCGCAGGCACCGACAACCGCTACGGGCATCCTCATAAGGAAACACTTGAGCTTTTGGATATCAATAGAATTCCCGCCTTTGTTACAGCCGAATGTGGGGAGATCGATATAAAGCAAAACCGGGACGGGCTGTTGGTAATTAAGAATCGAACCGGAAGATAGAAAACAATTTTTGGAAAAGAATATATATATCAAACAAGATTGATTACATGTCAAATAAGGTTGTGTTATAATCCGACATAGAAGGATGGGGCAATACATATTATACGGGAGGAAACGGGCATGACGCAGTACGAGAGAATGGTAAACGGACTAATATATGATCCCGGAGACAGGGAGATAATGGACGAGCAGGTGTCGTGGCAGGACAAGCTGTGGGAATTTAATCAGCTTAAAACTTCGGATTACGATAAAAAGCAGGCCTATATGAAAGAGGTTTTTGCAGAGTGTGGAGAAGGCTGCTATATAGAACTTCCGTTCAGGGCCAACTGGGGCGGACACCATCTTCATCTCGGATCGGGGGTCTATGCCAATTTCAATCTGACAATTGTGGATGACGGCCACATCTATGTCGGGGATGATGTAATGTTTGGCCCCAATGTTACCATAGCAACCGCCAATCACCCCATCGATCCTCTCCTTAGAAGGAAGCAGCTTCAATACAATAAGGATGTACATATCGGTAATCTTGTGTGGATAGGAGCCGGTGTCATTTTCTGTCCCGGAGTCAGTATCGGGGATAACACGGTAATAGGAGCCGGAAGCATAGTGACCAAAGACCTGCCCTCAGATGTTGTGGCCTATGGCAATCCCTGCAGGGTGATACGGGAAATAGGAGAGCATGACAGGGAATACTTCTTCAGGGATGAGAAGATAGACTGGGAAAACCTGCAGGCTGAACATGAGTATTAAGAGAAAGCGTTTACAGGGAACAGAACGGATAAGATGGATAAACTCAGGGAATTACTAACCGAATGTGCAGACGAAGGTCTTGATCATATAGTGATAAGCCGGCCGAGAGATAAAAAGAACACTGTTTCAAAGTTAAGGATAAGGCCGGTGATAATAAAAGGGAATCTTATGTTTCAGGAAATCTCATACGATGGTCCGAAGGTCCTGCATAAGAATCTTGATAAGGTCAGCCTTATTGACGGGATCATGGACCTTATGGAGAGGGATTACGTTCAAATAGAACTTGCGGCAGACGATGCAAGTGCAACCGGTCTTGTTAACAGGAAGGGCGAACTTAGCCTGAAGGTAAAGAGAACACCTGATAAAGCTGCAGGAAGGATGCTCCCGAAAACATCCCTTGCCCATGACCGTAAGAAGAAACGGATACTTGAAGAAGGAAAGCCGGTTGGCTTTCTGATCGATCTGGGCCTTATGACGGAAGACGGGCATGTAGTAAAGTCCGGATTCGATAAGTACAGGCAGATAAATCGTTTTCTGGAATTTGTTGATGATATAACATTTGCCCTTCCCAAGGACCGCGAGATAAGGATCCTTGACTTCGGATGCGGCAAATCATATCTTACTTTCGCTGTATATTATTATTTCAAGGAACTGAAAGGATATGATGTAAGGATAACAGGTCTTGACCTTAAAGAAGATGTTATTATCAAATGCAATGAGCTCAGGGATAAATACGGGTATGAGAAGCTTGACTTTGTCTGTGGTGATGTTGCCGAGTATTTTGATAAAGAGACGGGGGGCTGTGACCTGATGCTCACCCTGCATGCCTGCGACACGGCAACGGACTATGCTTTATATAACGCGATAGAACGGGGGGCCGGTGTCATTTTGTCGGTACCCTGCTGTCAGCATGAGGTAAATAAACAGATCGATTCATCAATGCTTGCGCCCATAATGAAATACGGTATCATAAAAGAGAGGATGTCTGCCCTTATTACCGACGGGGTAAGGGCCGAGCTGCTTGATGCCTGTGGATATGATGTTCAGCTGCTTGAGTTCATAGACATGGAACATACCCCTAAGAATATTCTGATCAGGGCGGTAAAGAAAAAGGGCCGGGTAAAGAATGAGCCCAAAATCAGCAGGGAGCTGGAGATCATGCTTGATGAGATGAATATAAAACCCGCCTTATACAGGATGCTCGTTAAATCCTGAAAATACTTAAACGGCTGACTTTCTTATGATATAATACCTGCATGAAAAGCATTGACTCTGATATAAAGAATAACAAAATAAAGAACATTTATCTGCTGATGGGAGTTGAGCCGTATCTTATGTATCAGTACAGGGACAAGCTGGTGCATGCCCTTGTGGGGAAGGATGATGAGATCAACTATAAGAAGTATACGGGTGAGGTCCCCGATATAAATGCCGTGATCGAGTATGCCGATACCGTTCCCTTTTTTGCGGAACGGAAGGTTATCGTTTTTGAGGATACAGGAATGTTCAAGTCTTCCGACGACCGTTTGGCATCATATCTTGAGAACCTGCCGGAAACAACCTACGTGATCTTTGTCGAATGCTTTAAAGGAGAAAAATCTGAGGAACGTAAGTATGACAAGGCTCTGGTTGATAAAAGGTATAAGCTCTTTAAAACGGTGCAGAAGCTTGGAAGGGTCATTGAATTCAAGAGAACGGATGAGACGGTACTTGTAAAATGGCTTCTTAAGAAATTTTCGGACAGCGGACTTAACATTACAAGAAGGGCCATGGATACCCTGCTTGAGTATGTCGGGGATGACATGATGAGGCTCAATAACGAGGCAGAGAAGTTGATCTGTTACAGGCTGTCGCATAAATCCATCGACGAGGATGATGTTAAGGAAATATGTGTAAAAAACATTGACAATGATATATTTGAGATGGTAAGCGCCATCGCAGCCAAAAACAAGCGAAAGGCCCTGAAGCTTTATTACGATCTTACAGCCCTTAAGGAGAGCCCGATGAAGATACTGTCCCTGATAGCCCGTGAGTTTAATCTGATGCTTAAGGTCAAGGGCACCAAGGCAGAGGGCGGCAGCAAGGAAGACATTGTAAAAATATGCGGAATAAATCCGTATTTTGCCGGACGCTACATTTCGGTTTCTTCAAGGTTTACTCATGAGTATTTAAAAGCCGCGGTTACGGACTGCGTTGAAACGGAAGCCCTGTTTAAGCAGGGACGGATAAATGATGTTATCGGAGTTGAGATGCTTTTGATAAAATATGCTTCTTAGGAGGAACAGACATGAGAGATAATCCAAAGCCCCTGCAGGTTTATAAACATTTCAAGGGTACCTATTATCAGGTGCTGACCGTGGCAAAACATTCGGAAACCGGAGAAATGTTTGTTATTTACAAGGCCCTTTTCGGTTCGGATGAGGTTTATGCACGCCCTCTTGATATGTTCTTATCCGAAGTGGATCACGATAAATATCCCGAGGTTAGACAGAAGTGGCGGTTTGCCCTTGCAACGGGTCAAAATAAAGGGGCAAAATCACCTGCACCGGATAAAGAACCCCCCGGGCGGGAAGATGCAGATAAAGACGCAGATATTGGTACAGACACAGATGCAGATGAAGATACCGACACAGACACAGAAACAGACACAGTTTCCGGCACGGATACGGTTACAGAGGATGCTTCTTCTCTCGATACGGAACAAATACCGGATGAAGATGGGGAGGAGACGGCTCCTGTGGCTGACGATTTTCTTGACAGGTTCCTGGATGCGGACACTTATGAGGAGAAGCTTGACGTCTTTACCGATATGTGGAAGACCATAGATGAAAGCAATATAGATAATGTGGCCACTATAATGGACCTTAATCTTACGGGTGAGACGCTTGAGGAAAAATATAAGGAGATTTTAAGCCATCTTAAGATGCGGGCCCGTTATGAGAGCTCAAGGTTAAGATAGGCAGATAACGATAACCTTAGCAAGAGGAGATTAATACAGATATGAAGCTATTAAGCATTACAATCCCATGTTACAACTCGCAGGACTATATGAGAAAGGCAATTGAGTGCCTGCTCCCGGGCGGGGATGATGTTGAGATTCTTATAGTTGATGACGGTTCTAAGGATGACACGGGGGAAATAGCCGATGAATATGAGAAGAAGTATCCCGGGATCGTCCGGGCCATCCATCAGGAAAACAAGGGTCATGGAGGCGCGGTGAACACCGGTATACAGAATGCGACGGGTATGTACTTTAAGGTGCTTGATTCTGATGACTGGTTTAAGGAGAGCGCTTATCTTGAGGTCCTTGATAAGCTTAAGGACCTTGTGGGCGGAAGTAAGGTCCTTGATCTTATGATCTGTAACTTCGTATATGAGAAGGAAGGTAAGGAACATAAGAAAGTCATGACATATAAGTCAGCCCTGCCGGTTAATGAGATGTTTACCTGGAATGATGTAAGACATTTCAAGAAGGGACAGTATCTTCTGATGCATTCGGTCATATACAGGACAAAGCTTCTTCGTGAATGCGGGATGGCTCTTCCGGAGCATACCTTCTATGTGGATAACATTTTTGTTTTTGAACCGCTCACATATGTAAAGACCATGTATTATATGAACATTAATCTATACCGTTACTATATTGGACGTGAGGGTCAGTCCGTTAATGAGGATATAATGATCAAGAGGATCGATCAGCAGCTTAAGGTGACACGGATCATGATAGATTACATGGCCGGAGCAAAAAGGTGTCTTCCACCCAAGCTGGAACGCTATATGCTCAATTATCTTGACATAATGATGACCATATCTTCAATATTCCTTATAAAGGATGGAAGCAGGGAAGCACTTAAGAAGAAGAAGGATCTGTGGGAGTACCTTAAGGAAAATGATGGAAGGGATTACTTCAGGTTAAGGTTCGGGATGCTTGGAAATGCTACAAACATCCCGGGGAAGGGCGGACGTAAGATATCGGTCCTTGAGTATAAGATCGCACAGAGATTTGTTGGATTTAATTAGTTTATTTCTGTTGTATTTTGACCCCGGTTTATATATAATGTAACATGGTTTGTCAATTTTGGTTTAGGGAGGTATTAAAATGTATTCACTTGATGAAGTAAGGTCAGTCGATCCCGAGATCGCGGAGGCCATAGTTAAGGAGCAGGAGAGGCAGAACTCGCACATTGAGCTTATTGCTTCGGAAAACTGGGTAAGCAAGGCGGTTATGGCTGCCATGGGAAGTCCCCTTACCAATAAGTATGCGGAAGGCTATCCGGGTAAGAGATATTACGGCGGATGCGACTGCGTTGATATAGTTGAGGATCTTGCAAGGGAGAGGGCCAAGAAGCTCTTTGGATGCGATTACGTAAATGTTCAGCCCCACTCGGGAGCACAGGCCAACATGGCTGTATTTTTTGCCATGATGGAGCCCGGTGATACTTTCATGGGTATGAACCTTGATCACGGCGGACATCTGTCACACGGTTCACCGGTAAATATGTCGGGTAAGTATTTCAACTGCGTTCATTACGGTGTTAACGATGACGGTTTTATAGATTATGATGAGGTCAGAAGGATAGCGCTTGAGTGCAAGCCCAAGATGATACTTGCAGGTGCCAGCGCTTATGCCAGGAAGATCGACTTTAAGAAATTCAGGGAGATCTGCGATGAAGTAGGTGCTTACCTCATGGTCGATATGGCTCATATAGCAGGTCTTGTTGCTTCGGGTTATCATGAGAGCCCCATTCCTTATGCGGATGTTGTAACCACAACCACCCACAAGACCCTTCGCGGACCCCGCGGCGGCATGATCCTGTGCAATCAGGAGGCAGCCGATAAGTTCAACTTCAACAAGGCAATATTCCCCGGAACCCAGGGTGGCCCTCTTATGCATGTTATCGCTGCCAAGGCCGTATGTTTCAAGGAAGCCCTTTCTCCCGAGTTTAAGGAGTATGGCAAGAACATAATCGATAATGCCCAGGCACTTGCCAAGGGACTGCTTGACCGGGGACTCTCCATCGTATCAGGTGGTACGGACAATCATCTTATGCTGCTTGACCTTCGTCCCCAGGGACTTACAGGTAAGGAGATCGAGAAGCTTCTTGATGAGGCTCATATCACAGCCAATAAGAACACTGTTCCCAACGATCCCCAGAAGGCATTTGTTACAAGCGGTATAAGGCTTGGAACACCTGCAGTTACCTCAAGAGGCATGAATACAGCCGATATGGACAGGATCGCCGAGGCTATCTCGATAGTTGTCAAGGAAGGTGCAGACGGAGTATCCAAGGCTCGCGCGATCGTTGACGAACTTACTAAGAAATATCCGTTGATCTGAATTTAATTAGGAGACAGGGGACGGTTCTCTGTCTCCTGTTTTCTTTTTATATGGGAGATCATAAATGGTCTTTAGCTCACTTTTGTTTTTATTCTGGTTCATACCGGTTTTCTTCATCATATATTATCTTGTTCCGGGCAAAGTCAAAAATCCGGTGCTTTTTTTGGGCAGCATCGTTTTCTACGGATGGGGCGAGCCCAAGTACCTTATACTTCTTCTTGTATCCATAACAGTAAACTGGCTGGCAGGTATCCTGATAGGCCGCTTAAGAGGGAGAGGAGATAAGGCTGTGCTTGTATGTGCGATCACCTTCGACCTATCCATGCTCTTCTTCTTTAAATACATCAATTTCTTCATAGAAAACATTAATTCACTCACAGGATCTTCAATAGATCAGGTTAACATAACATTGCCTCTTGGGATCAGTTTTTACACCTTCCAGATCATGTCCTATGTGATCGACCTCTACCGGGGAAAGGTGGAGGTTGAAAAATCATTTATCAATCTGGGGACTTATCTGTGTATGTTTCCCCAGCTTATTGCCGGGCCGATCGTTGTATACAGCAATGTATCACAAAGGCTTAAGGAAAGGCATATCGGCTTACCGGACGTTGAAGACGGCCTTAAGCTCTTTACTCTTGGCCTTGCTTCCAAGGTACTTATCGCGAATAATGCGGGGGCTTTATGGAAGGAACTTGAGGATATCGGTTATGTGAACCTGTCGGCGCCACTTGCCTGGCTGGGTATGCTTGCCTACACGATACAGATTTACTTTGACTTTAACGGGTATTCCATGATGGCTATAGGACTGGGAAGAATGCTGGGATTTGAATTCCCTAAAAACTTCAATCTGCCCTATACATCCCTTTCCGTTACAGAGTACTGGCGAAGGTGGCACATGACCCTGTCGGGCTGGTTCAGGGATTATCTATATATTCCCTTGGGGGGCAACAGGGTAAGCAGGGGAAGGATGGTGGTCAACCTTTTTATTGTATGGTTTGCCACCGGCTTCTGGCATGGAGCTGACTGGAACTTTATCCTCTGGGGCCTATATTTCTTTGTACTGCTTATGATAGAACGGTCCGGCTTTAAGGACTTCCTTTTAAAACATAAGGCATTGGCAAGGATATATTCACTGCTCGCCATCGGGTTCGGGTGGATGCTCTTTGCGATATCCGATCTTAAGCAGCTTGGTATATACATATCAAGGCTCTTTACCGGAGGGATATCGCCTGAGGTCCTTTATTATATTAGAAACTACGGATTTATTCTGATCCTTGGATGCATTTTATCATCCGGTCTCGGAAACCGTTTATACGAAAGGATAAAGGAAAGGACTCTGATCTGTATACCGATACTCACGGCCCTGTTCATACTATGCACAGCCTACCTTGCCGATGCATCCTTCAATCCCTTCTTGTATTTCAGATTTTAGAACAGTATGATACGAAGCGGACTGGTATAATAAAACTATGATCAAAGAAATATTAAAGTACAAATTCACAATTATAATATCAATCCTTCTCCTGACAACCTGTATCACTTATCTGTTCAGGTCTGAGCCGATATTTTCAGAGAGCGAGAATCGCTATCTTGCAGGCCGCCCCAAGATAACGCTGTCGGGCCTTGCCGACGGTTCCTTTATGGACTCATTTGAACTTTATGTAAAGGAACAGCTCCCTTTCAGGGATGGCCTTATTAAACTTAAGGCACTTACGGAGCTTGCTCAGTTCAAGAACGAGAACAACGGTATAATAAGAGGTCGCGAAGGATATCTTTTTGAGAAGCTTATCAAAACAGAGCAACAGCTTGAGAAGAACGAGGCGGCAATTGTCAATTTTGTAAAGGATACGGACAGGGAGATAAATGTATGCATAATCCCCAACTCGTTTGAGATAATCACCGATAAACTGCCGGCTCCTTTTCCCAACATATCGGAACAGGAGAGGATATCCCTTTTCTATGACAGGTTAAAGGTAATGGAAAACGTCCATACCATAGATATGTATGATGTACTGAATGCTCATAAGGATGAGTATATATATTACAGGACCGACCATCACTGGACGACGCAGGGGGCTTATTACGGCTACAGCCGTCTGTGCGATGAGATGGGGCTTGATCCGGTTGATATAAAGAGCATTGATGGGTTAAAGAAGGAAGTAGACGGTTTTTTGGGTACCTATTATTCAAAATACAGAGGAGCCTTTATACAACCTGATACTCTTACCTATTATGATATCGCCGTCAAGGGATATAAGGCCGGAAAAGATAATTATGACTCTCTTTACGATACATCAAAGCTTGAAGTATATGATAAATATGCTATGTTTATGCATGGTAATGAGGGATTGAGCATTGTCGACAGTGTGGGCGTTAACGACAGTGAGGAAGATGGTGTGCATAATATTGAATCAACTGAAAAAGAGCTGATGATCTTTAAGGATTCCTACTCCAATTGTCTGATCCCTTTTCTTACATATGATTATGACAGGATTACGGTTGTTGATCTGAGATATTATGCCGATCCGGTAAGCAGTCTTTTGGACGAGCACCGGGATGCGGATATACTTCTGATCTATAATTTTATGCATTTTAATGAAGATAATCATTTTTACAGATTGACAAGTTAAAAAAAGGATTTATCATATTAGTTATCCCGTTTTTATAAGGAAATAATATGGATTATAACAATACACCTTCATATACAAGTGATATGGAATCCCTTATAAAGAAACGTCGTATAATAAGGGCATCCGCAGTGGGGCTGGTCGTTATCTGTTCCGTATTCCTTGCGATCATGTCGGGCGCTATGATCGCCATGTGGAGTACCGGCAAGACATCTCAGGATCTTTCGGCAGTGCTTAACGGAACTTATGTGGAAGCAAGGGTAAAGGATGAGAAGCTGCGGCTCGAAGAAGAGGCCAAGGCTGCTGCTGAGGCCAAGGCTCTTGAGGAAGCACAGAGGGCGGAAGAGGAAGCTTCAACAGGTGAAGAAGCAGGTGATAACATGGAAGACAGTGGCGGATCCGAAAATCCCGAGGTGGTAAATGAGGTCTCCGCTGAGACGGATGCCACGCTCAATGCGGCAGCAGGCATAAACGAATATGTTGATCCCAATGTTAATTACCCCCTTGAATACCGGACTGTTGATGCGAGCTATTTTGATGATGCTCTCTTCATAGGTGATTCAAGGCTGCAGGGCTTCGGTATGTATTCCGGGCTTCCGGGAACTTTCTACGCTGCTACGGGCTTCCAGCTTTATAAATATGATACGATGAAGGTTGTCAACACTGATGCCGGCAAGGTTCCTATCCTTGATGCACTGCAGTACGATACCTTTACCAAGATATATATAAAGGTTGGTCTTAACGAAATGGGCGGTAATGATAATATATTTGAGAGCAGATATATTGAGCTTGTTGACAGGCTCCGTCAGAGCCAACCCCGTGCCATAGTTTATGTTCATGGCCTTTTACCTGTAACTGCGGCAAAGTCAGGCTCTGACAAGGTACATAACAATACCAATGTTGAGAAGAGAAACGATCAGCTTAAAAAAATAGCTGCCGAGCAGGGCTGCTATTATCTTGATGTAGGTTCGGCTCTTGCAGGCCCGGATGGGGCGCTCCCTGCCGAGATGGCAGCGGATGGCATACATCTTAAGGCCCAGTATATGGATATGTGGAAGCAATATCTTATGACACATGCGGTAGAGTAAAAACAGATATTTTCAATAGTATAGAGGAGACAGATTATGAAAAAGAAATTATTGACAGCAGGAATGGTCATCATGCTTGGTATCGCAGCAGCCGGATGCGGTGGTTCGGGTAAGGATGTTGATGTAAACGGACTATCGGAAGCACTTCACTCACAGATCACCTATAAAGACGAATTGGCACCGATCGATCTTGATACGGCGAAGATGTTTTACAGCTTTTCGGATGCTGATATATCAGAGGCTGTATTCTATGAGAGCAGCGGAGCAACGGCGGAGGAAATAGCAGTGATCAAGTGCGGCTCAAAGGAAGGGGCTGACAAGATCGAGGCTGCTCTTAATACACGGGTTGAGGAACAGAAGGAAGCATATACTGACTATGTTCCGGCCGAGCTCGAGAAACTGAATGCAGCTGTTGTTGTAAAGTCAGGCAATACAGCTGTTTTGTCCGTAAGTGATGACCCTGACAAGGCCAGAGAAATAATAGGGACCTTTACGAAATGATTGGATTAGCTGAATAATATAAAATGTATAAACAATTTCGGGTATTCTGAATATATAAACTAATAATACAAATGAATTAAGAAAAAAATGAAAAAAATGTCACGTTTTTGGCAAAAAGTGTTGACAAATCCTTAGGCCTATACTATAATCATAATTGTAAAAAGAAGAAAAGATATCATTGATCAATAAGTTTCAAATTCGCCGAACGGGTGTCGTGACAGAGGTTATGGGTCTTAAGACACGGTATTAGAACAGGACAGGCAATGAAAAGCGAAGGTGCGTTGAGAAGGGAAGTGCACTCAAAAGTCCGGGTACCGAACTAATGTCGTTACAATTGAATAGGGAGTCAGATAATTGATTAGTGCAATGGCACTTAAAAATTAACATAAATCATTTGACCCCGGGAAGGTATTTGAAACGGAAAAGGAAGGTGCAGTCCATTGGGAACTGAGGAAACACGGTGAGAGCGGATGCAGACGAAATCGAGTCGGCATCCGCTCTTGTATTATGCGCAGAAAATGTCTTATTTCAATGAAAAGCTCCGGTCTTAAGCCACCACCAGCTTATCGGCCTCCTCGGGCAGCATGGGGCGTCCCCATATATATCCCTGTATATAATCACATCCTGTTGCCTTTAATGTTTCGAGCTGATCTTCGGTTTCAACACCCTCGGATATAACTTCAAGGTTCATTATGTGACCGATCGAAATGATGGCAGCGACATATTGTCTTGAAGACTCACTTGAATTCATTGCGTCAATAAAAGACTTGTCAATCTTGAGGATATCACAAGGAATCTTATTTAAGTAGCTTAATGATGAGTAACCGGTTCCGAAATCATCTATTGCCACCCTTATTCCAAGTTTCTTGAGCTCATTAAGATTCTGCAGGGCTTTGCCGGCAGAGTCAAGCATGATGGATTCCGTGATCTCAAGTCCCAGCTGCCTTGCCGGTATTCCGTATGCCTTCAGGATACTCCTGACTTCATTTACATAATCGTTCTTCATAAGATGTCTTACGGAAACATTGACACTCAGTATTATACCGGTACCTGTCCGGCTTATAAGATCACCGAAATACTCGGCAGCCTTTTTGAAAACCCTTGAGTCCACCTTATCGATCTGTCCCGAATTCTCGGCAGCAGGTATGAATTCGGCGGGACTGATCAGGTTGCCCTGCATATCACGCATCCGCGCAAGAGCTTCGAAACCTCTAAGCTTGTGGTTGATATCATATTGAGGCTGAAGGTTGATAAAAACATGATCGTTATCCAAAGCATTTCTTATCTTACTTTCGGTTTCAAGAGAGTGCTCTTCACTTAAAAGATCGGGTGTAAAACGCAGAATGTGGTTGCTTGAGTTGTCTGTCTTTACCTGATACATGGCTGCATCGGCATAGGAGAAGAGTGAATCGGGATTTACCGTATCAATAGGGAATTCGGCGTAGCCGAAGCTTGCGGTCATATAGAAGTCATAATCCCTGATGGTAATCCTGCTCTCCAAAATAGATGAGTAGTAGCGGATAGTCTTCATTATATCGTCATTGTTCTTATAATCGCGGATAATAAGCGAGAACTCATCGCCGCCCTGTCTTGTGACAAAATCGAGTGTTCCGGTAGCCCGGCTGTCTGCAGCAGCCCTCCACCTGGATGCGATCTCACACAGGACATCATTCCCGGTCGCATGCCCCATAGTGTCGTTTATGTTTTTGAAATTGTTAAGGTCGATGGATACAAAAGCGAATCTTGTTTTATCTTCGGCAAGCTGGTTCATGAGTTCCGAGCATGCAAACCTGTTGGGCAGCCCGGTGAGCCTGTCGGTTACGGCCTGTGCGCGGATGCCCTTCTGGAATTTATCGATCTGAAGGTTGTTGACATAGATGATAATAACCGCAACGACAGTCAGAAGGTTGGAAAAAATCCCCCCGAGATTGATAAAATTGTGTCGGACTATTATGTTTATTATGATCATCGGGAATTGCATGAGAACCAGGACGAGGGAGGCTATCATACCCGGTTTTTTATAAAAAACAGCGAGCAGGATCGCGGAGATATTACAGATTGATGAGAACGCACCGGCGAAAGAAGAAACCGGGGCAGGTACTCCCGCGATCAGAATGATCCTGCCGCTTCTTGCAACCCTTGTGATGACAAAGGTGGTTATAAGGTACAGGATTATAAGAAAGAAAAAATACCCCTTGGGAGCAGCCTTTCTTACCGAGAGTGTATTGATCGTGTCATTCATGTTGCTGGATTTTCCGCCAAATCCGGGGGCATTAGCATCCATATCGGTTCTCCTTGTCTGTTCCATCATAATCATTATTCCATTATAGTTTTTTACAGGCAAAAGGTCAACTTCTGCAAGGGGATACCGGACTTTATTTTTTGCGGCCGAAATGATAAAATGATTTTATGAGAAAATATTTTCTGATAATTCTGGCAGGACTGTTTATTATTCTTGGTGTAAAAGAAGTATATGCGGCTCAGAATGTGGTTGTCGTGATCGATCCCGGACATGGAGGATATGATGATGACTCCTCCGCTTTCGGTGCGATCTACAAGGATGAACTGTATGAAAAGGATGTAAACCTTACGACCGCTCTGGCTCTCAGGGATGAACTTGTGAAGTATAATAATGTGGAAGTTTACCTTACGAGAACGGATGACAGCCGGCTTTCACTTGAAGAACGTGTTGATTACGCGGTTTCTGTCGGAGCGGATGTTATGATAAGCTGTCACTACAATGCATCCGAGACACACATTTTTTACGGATCCGAGATATTCACTTCCGCATTCGGCAATTGTTATATGACCGGTAACTCTTTGGCTCAATGCATCATGGAACGATGGGAGGAGGACGGACTTAACAGTAAGGGGATCAAGACACGCATCGGCAAGAAGGGCAATGACTACTATGGAGTCATAAGGCTTGGAAAGTCGATGGGACTTCCCGTGATAATCATAGAGCATGGATATCTTGATAACCATATCGATTATGAGCGCCTGGGAACCGAAGCGGACTGGGAGCGTATGGGAAGGCTTGATGCCACCGGTATTGCCGATTATTTCGGTCTCAGCAAGGACAGTGTACTTGATGAGGTGATTCCAACCGTTCATGTGGGAGAGCCGGAAGGAAGGGTTGAACCCGATACATCCGATCCGGTGGATGTGACTTTTGAGATACTTGAATCTGATTTTGACAATAACGTGCTGACCTACGAGATAGGTGCAAATGAACCGGACGGAAAGCTCATGTATTACGGGGTGGCTCTGGGTGACCCGGAGAAGACACAGGCCTCGGATTATGCCGACCTTATCCTGTGGGATGAAGGAAGTTCCAAAATGAGGGGAACCATAGATATTCCTACCGGATACAAGGGGATGATAACAGCCAGAGTCTATAATACCTACGAACTGTATACAGACAGTGAGACTCATGAGATCGACTTTAAAACCACGCTGGAAGAGAGGGCGAAGAAGCTTCAGGAAGAGGCTGAGGCTGCGAGACAGCGGGCAAAGGAGAAGGAAGAAGAGGCAAAAAGGCGGGAGCTGGAGAAGGAAATAGAGAGGCAGAAGGAAGAAGAGAGAAATGCTCTCGGCGATTTTTTCTTCTTTGTCGGTAATGGAGGAGAATCGGAAAAGAGCAGGGAGGCGAAGGATAAAAAAGAACTCTACACGGAAATACTGATAGCGATCATTCTTTTCGTTGTGCTCATATGTCTGATAATCGTAAGGCACAGGAAGAAGATAACAAAGTTTCTTAAGAACTATGATGCTAATGACTGGGACCGATATTGACATGTTGTTTGGGGGATTCAGGTAAATAGGAGGAAGGGATATGAAGCTTACTTTTGTAGGTGCGGATCATGAGGTTACCGGAAGCTGCCATTTTCTGGAGGCAAACGGTAAGTACATGATGGTTGATTACGGTATGGAACAGGGAGTGAATATTTATGAAAATGTTCCCCTTCCGGTGGACGCAGCCTTGATCGATCATGTTTTTCTTACACATGCCCACATAGATCATTCGGGCCTGCTTCCGCTTCTGTATGCAAAGGGATTCAGAGGGCAGATATACGCCACTGATGCGACCTGTGATCTGTGTTCCATAATGCTTAGGGATTCTGCGCATATCCAGATGTTTGAAGCCGAATGGCATAACAGGAAGGCCAAGAGAAGCAAGGATGTTGAAGAATATGTTCCCCTTTACAATATGCAGGATGCCGACGGGGCGATAAAATGTCTTGTTCCATGCAGGTATGGGACCATTGTAAAGGTAAATGACAATGTTAAGATAAGGTTTACCGACGTCGGACATTTGCTGGGATCGGCAGCCATAGAGGTGTGGATCACAGAGGGGGATGTAACAAGAAAGATAGTTTTCTCGGGAGATGTGGGCAATAATGACCAGCCGCTTATCAAGGACCCGGCAACCGTCGATGAGGCTGATTATGTGGTCATAGAATCAACCTACGGCGACCGTCTTCATGAGAAAAGCAAGCTTGATTATGTGGGGGAGCTTTCTTCGATACTTAAGAAGACGTTTGACAGGGGCGGGAATGTCGTGATACCCTCATTTGCGGTAGGACGTACTCAGGAGATGCTCTATTTCCTCAGGCAGATCAAGGAAGAAGGTCTGGTAAAGGGCCATGAGAATTTTGAAGTATATATGGACAGTCCCCTTGCGGTTGAGGCAACAGGAGTCTTTAACAAAAATACATATGAGTGCTTCGATGAAGAAGCGATGGAGCTCGTAAATAAGGGTATAAATCCCATATCTTTCCCGGGACTTAACCTGTCGATCACCTCTGATGAATCCAAGGCGATAAATTTCGATGATAAACCCAAAGTCATCCTTTCGGCTTCAGGTATGTGCGAGGCCGGCCGTATAAGACATCACCTTAAGCATAACCTTTGGCGGCCTGAGAGTACAATACTATTTGTGGGATACCAGGCTGTGGGCACGCTTGGGAGGAGCATTGTAGACGGTACAAAAGAGGTCAGGCTCTTTGGTGAGACTGTCGAAGTAAGGGCTGAGATCGTCCAGCTTAAGGGAATGTCCGGACATGCGGACAAGGCGGGACTTACTGCCTGGATGAGGGGCTTTAAGAACGATCCCCTGAAGGTTTTTATAGTGCACGGCCAGGACCAGATATGCGACGAATTTGCCGGCTATCTGAAGGAAGAGTACTCGTTTGATACCTATGCACCCTATTCGGGAGCCTGCTATGATCTTGCGGCGGATGACTTCGTACACGAGACAGAAGGGATCAGGATCGTTCCCAAAAAGAAGAGGGCGATATCTTCAGTATTCGAGAGGCTGCTTGCCGCCGGGCAGAGACTGCTTACCGTTATTCAGCATAATGAAGGCGGGGCCAATAAGGATCTTGCCAAGTTCGCCGACCAGATAAACTCCCTGTGTGATAAATGGGATAGATGAGGGGGCATTTCTTTAGGGAGAGTATAGAAAGAGCAGAGGTAAAGCAATATGAGCTACGCAGATAAAGTATTCATTGATATGTGCAGGGACATCCTGGAAAACGGATGTTCAACGGAAGGCGAGAAGGTGCGCCCCAAATGGGAGGATGGATCGAGCGCTTACACGATCAAGAAATTCGGTGTTGTTAACAGATACGATCTTAGCAGGGAATTCCCGATCATAACATTGAGAAAGACAGCCCTTAAGAGCGCGACGGATGAGCTTTTGTGGATATGGCAGAAAAAGTCAAACAGGGTATCCGAACTGAGCTCACATATTTGGGATGCGTGGGCCGATGAAAACGGAACTATAGGCAAGGCTTACGGATATCAGCTGGGTGTTAAGCACAAGTATAAGGAAGGTATGATGGACCAGGTGGACAGGGTGATTTATGACCTTAAGAACAACCCCTTTTCCCGCCGGATCATGACAAATATCTATGTGCATCAGGACCTTTCGGAGATGATGCTGTACCCCTGCGCTTACAGTATGACCTTTAATGTGACCCAGAGGAAGGGCGAGGACAGGCTCACTCTTAACGCGATACTTAACCAGAGGTCGCAGGATGTCCTCACGGCCAACAATTGGAATGTGGTTCAGTATGCGGTACTTGTGCACATGCTGGCACAGGTATGTGATATGCATGTCGGAGAATTTGTCCATGTCATTGCGGATGCCCACATTTATGACAGGCATGTGGACCTTGTAAAGGAGCTTATATCAAGGCCTGTTTATGAGGCGCCGACATTCTGGCTTAACCCTGATGTGAAGAACTTCTACGATTTTACCAAGGATGATGTAAGAGTGGACGGATATAAGTTCGGAGAGCAGATAACCATCCCCGTTGCTGTATGAAGTAACAAAGGGCCAATACATTTGGGAAGAAAGTGAGTGAAATATGAAAGCAGTAGTAGCGGTAGACAGAAACTGGGCCATTGGCTGCAAGGGAAAGCTGCTTGTGAGCATTCCGAACGACCATAAGAATTTCAGGGAGCTTACAACCGGCAAGGTGGTGGTTCTTGGCAGGAAAACCCTGGAGACCTTCCCGCAGGGACTTCCCCTTAAAAACCGCACAAACATAATACTGTCAAGAGATCCGGCCTACCAGGTTAAGGATGCCCTGACGGTTCATTCGGTGGATGAACTCATGGAGGCGGTTGCAGGTTTTAACACGGATGATGTTTTTATAATCGGAGGTGACAGTATATACAGGCAGCTGCTTGATAAATGCAGTGAGGCTATAGTTACCTTCATAAACCATAAGTACGAGGCTGATGCCTACTTCCCGAATCTTGATGAGGATCCCGAATGGGAACTTGCCTCAGAGAGCGAAGAAATGACATATTTCGATCTTGATTATACGTTCCGTACGTATAAAAAGAGAATCCGGTGATCGCGCCGGATTCTCTTCTTTTCGATTGTATTTTCTAATATATGATCCTGTTTCTTCCTTCGGCCTTACCCTGATAGAGCTTATTGTCGGCGTGCTCGATCGTCTTGGATATTCCTACGCTGTCATCGAATTCTTCAAGTCCGAAGGTCATTGTAACGTTGAAGACATATTCCTTGTAACGGAATGTGTTCTTCTCTATCTGGTACTTGAGCTTGGTCAGTTGCTCGTATGCATAATCACCGTTGCTGTGTTCAAAGGAGAAAAGGAATTCCTCACCGCCCCATCTCGATATCCTTCCCTTATCCTTCATGAAGTCCTGGAATATTTTACTTAGTTCGACAAGTACGTAATCACCGGCATCATGTCCGTAAGTATCATTAACCCTCTTGAAGAAGTCAATGTCGGAAAGGGCCAGGGATAACATACCCTCATTGGAAGCGTTGGCTATATAACGTTCAAGATGCTCCATCATACCACGCCTGTTGGTAAGCTGGGTAAGAGGATCCATTGTTGCCAGTTTCTCAAGCTTCTTGGCATATTTGAGGATCTTGTGCTCGCTTGATGCAAATTTAAGATAGTAGAAACCTGTTATTGTGATAAAGGTTACGGACAAGTAGACGGTGTTCGTAAGGAGGAGGGCAAGATCCTGCCCCTTGGTGAACTCAATCATCTTGCTGAGGTATTCAAGATAGATCCATACGCCTATGACCACTAAAGATATAATGGCTGACGATACATATTTAATGGCCGGATTGTCATCTGTTTTATAGCAGTACAGAAGAATAAGGGTATATAAGGAAAACTGGAATCCGACAGTAGGACCTATGGCAAAAGAATAGGTCAGCATCGCGATTATCATAACCAGCGAATAGACATATACACAGAGTGAAGAATGCCCCCAATAGGTCATCCACATAACAAAGCTGTAGAACACCATAAAAGTGATGGCCCACTGGAACAGATTGCTTCCGAGAGAGATAAGGGAGATGAAAGTCATGGTAAGGTTAAAAGCGAAGTTTATAAGACAAAGCATGCGAAGAAGGACAGCCAGATCCTTGAGTTCATTTTCTGCTGCCACATCTTTGAAAAGTATGTCTTTTATCTTTTGAAATACCGGTACCGACATGTTCCCCTCTCGTCGAGTCACATAACAAGCATAATAACACATGTTTATTTGAGTATATCACATACATGTAATGCTTGCAAGAAAAGACAATATCGTATATATTATTTTAATGAATGTATTATAACCAGAAGGAGATGAGTATAATATGGAGAAGAAAAATATCGATTGGGCCAACCTCGGGTTCGGATATATACCTACCGATGTAAGGTATGTTTCCAACTACGACGGTAAGGCATGGGACGAGGGCGTTCTTACGGCCGACGCAAATGTTACCATCAGCGAGTGTGCCGGAGTCCTTCAGTATGCCCAGACCTGTTTTGAGGGTCTTAAGGCTTACACGACAAAGGATGGCCGTATCGTAACTTTCCGTCCTGACTTAAATGCCGAGAGAATGATGGACACATGCGAAAGGCTTAAAATGCCCGTGTTCCCCAAGGAGAGGTTTTTAGAGGCTGTTGATAAGGTCGTTGCCGGAAATGCGGCTTTCGTGCCTCCGTTCGGATCGGGTGCCACATTATACTTAAGACCATATATGTTTGCCAGTTCACCGGTTATCGGTGTTAAGCCGGCTGAGGAATATCAGTTCAGGCTCTTTGTTACACCTGTGGGCCCTTACTTCAAGGGCGGTGCCAAGCCCATATCGATAAGGGTATGCGATTACGACCGTGCGGCACCTCACGGAACAGGTCATATCAAGGCCGGACTTAACTATGCGATGAGTCTTTATCCTATTGTGGAAGCTCATGAGCAGGGCTTTGATGAGAATATGTATCTTGATGCTGCCACAAGGACCAAGGTGGAGGAAACGGGCGGTGCCAACTTCATGTTCATCACTAAGGACAATAAGTTTGTAACACCCAAGTCGGGATCGATACTTCCTTCGATCACCCGCCGTTCACTCATGGTTGTTGCCAAAGAGTATCTGGGACTTGAGGTTGAGGAGAGAGAGGTCTTCTTCGATGAGGTCAAGGACTTTGCGGAGTGCGGCCTGTGCGGTACTGCAGCCGTTATATCTCCTGTCGGCAAGATAAACGATCACGGTAAAGAGATATGTTTCCCTTCGGGCATGGATGAAATGGGACCTGTTACGAAGAAGCTTTATGACACTCTTACCGGTATCCAGATGGGAACGATCGATGCACCTGAAGGCTGGATAAGAGAAATAAAGGTTGACTGAAATATCAAATATGAAATAAAAGAAAGCTTTAGTAGGAGGAGCGGAAGCTCCTCTTTACTTTGGAAGGAGTATTGCAATGGATGATAGGAAGGTTATGATGCTTGGAAACGAGGCCATAGCCCGTGGAGCTTATGAAGCCGGCGTAAAGGTATCGGCAGCATATCCGGGGACGCCGAGTACGGAGATCAGTGAGAACATCGTTAAGTACAAGGACGAACTCTACTGTGAGTGGTCGCCCAATGAGAAGGTAGCCATGGAGGTTGCGATAGGTGCATCATATGCAGGCACCCGTTCTTTGGTGTCCATGAAGCACGTGGGTGTCAATGTTGCGGCAGACCCTTTGTATACCGTGTCGTATACAGGAGTTTTGGGCGGACTTGTACTTGTTGCGGCCGATGATCCCGGAATGTACAGTTCACAGAACGAGCAGGATTCAAGGATGGTTGCCCGCGCGGCTCAGGTTCCGGTCATTGAACCTTCGGACTCTCAGGAAGCCAAGGATTATATTAAATTTGCATATGAGATGAGCGAGAAATATGATACTCCTGTCATCTTCCGTACGACAACCAGGCTGTCTCATTCCCAGGGGCTTGTGACCCTGGAAGACCGTCTTGATATAGAAGATAAGCCTTATGAACGCAATGTCCTGAAGAACTGCATGATGCCGGCCAATGCCAAGAAGCGTCATCTTGTTGTTGAGGAGCGTGAGAAGAGGCTTATTGAAGATTCGTGTGACTTTCCCATCAACAGGGTTGAGATGAATGATACTAAGATCGGTGTCATCACATGCGGCATTCCCTATCAGTATGTAAAGGAAGCACTGCCTGATGCATCGGTTCTCAAGCTGGGTCTTGTAAATCCGCTTCCCAGGAAGCTTATTGAGGACTTTGCCGGGAAGGTAGATACTTTATACATATTTGAGGAGCTGGATCCTCTTATCGAGACCCAGGTAAAGTCATGGGGGATAAAGTGCATCGGTAAGGAGATATTCACCATACAGGGCGAATACAGTGCCAATCTCCTGAGAAAGGCAGTCCTTAAACAGGACCTCGACCTTAAGGAAGAGGCAAGCGTTCCGGGCCGTCCTCCCATCCTGTGTCCCGGTTGTCCCCACAGGGCCGCTTTTACCGTCCTTGGCAAGCTCAAGATACATGCGGCCGGAGATATAGGCTGTTATACATTGGGAGCCGTACCGCCACTGTCTGTGATAGATACAACTGTCTGCATGGGTTCATCCATTTCCACACTGCACGGAATGGAAAAGGCAAAGGGTAAGGATTATATCAAGAACTGGGTAGCGGTCATAGGTGATTCGACCTTTATGCATACGGGAGTTAATTCCCTTATGAACATGGTATACAATCAGGGGACCGGAACCGTCATGATACTTGACAATTCAACCACCGGAATGACCGG